>NZ_DFHR01000025.1:0-47481 GCF_002371935.1 Fibrobacter sp. UBA3718
TCCCATTGCACGAACTTGCCTACGGCACTGTATTTGGGGCTGCGGCAAAACCTATCAGGGAAAATCTGATAGAAGATGGCGTCCTTGACCCAGTCTGGCGCGAGTTTCGTTGAAGACCGGACCATGGTGCCTCTAGATGTTCCACATCGGGCGGCGCTTGCGCACGTCCACGAGCTTGCGGATTTCGGAATGGAGCGATGCGTTTGCCGTGAGTTCCTTGATGGTCACGGGAATCCTGTAGGTCCAGTTCTTGCCGCCGACCGTGCCGGGAATGTTCACGCGTTCTTCTTCGGCCGGGATTTCGGAAAGGGTTGAGGAAAGCGCGAAGAAATCTTGCACAGGCAAGATGCAGAAGAGACTGTTCGACGAGAATACGTGTTCAAGGATGTTGCGCACGGCGGGCGGGGTAAGCGTCTGCGGCGCGGCACCGGATAGCTGGGCGTGTGTCCAGTAGAGGTCGCGGTCGAAATCGGGTTCTTCCCAGAGCCCGCGGAGGCTCGAGGTGTCGTGGCAACTCGTGGTGCACACGGAGAGTCTCGGGTATTCGGCCATGTCGTAGTAGGGGCTGTACGGGGCATCCCAGTTGCGGGCCCAGCGCTCGATGCGCAGCGAAAGGATATTGAGTTTCTTGAGCACGGTGGGGACGCAGTGCGGGACGGCTCCGAGGTCTTCGGCACATACCAGCATGTCGGTCTCTTTCGCGAGGATAGAGAGAAGCTTCGTCGCGTTCTGTTCCCAGAGCCCTTCCTGCGAGGCTTCGTTTTCGTGGATGATTTCCTTGAGCTTTTCCTGCTCGTTTTCGGGGAGTGTCCTGAGAACGGGCTGGTTGTACCAGTACCAGAACGGGTAGTAGTTGTTTTCGTCGCCTGCCGGGATGAAAATGCGATTCCAGTAGACCTTCAGGAGGGCATCCTTCACGTTCTGCGGTTCGTCGAGAGTCGTGATGGCGCGTTCGCTATAGAATTGCGGCTTGAGGACGAATCGCGAAGGCTCGTTGGGCAGGCTTTCGAAGTAGACGGAAACCATGTTCTCGGTCTCGTCGCCCAGGAATTCGCGAAGCTGGTCCACGGAGTAGTTCGGGCGGCGCAGGTACTCGAGCGTCTCGCGGATGAACCCGGCGGCATGCAGACGGTCCCAGGTAAGCGGGACGCAGGGATTGAAGCGTCCGAGGATGCCCGTCACTTCGTTTTCGGGGATGGACCAGATGCGGAAGAATCCGAGCACGTGGTCGATGCGGTAGGCGTGGTAGAACTTGCTCGCCTGAGCGAGGCGGTCTTTCCACCAACGGAATCCGTCCGCCTCGATGACATCCCAGCGGTAGGTGGGGAATCCCCAGTTCTGGCCGCTGTAGCTGAACATGTCGGGAGGTGCGCCCGCGCGGTCGGAAAGCGAGAAGTACTTGCGGTTCGCCCACACGTCGGCGCTGTCCTCGTTGATGAGGATGGGAATGTCTCCCTTGATGTGGATGCCGAGTTTCGAAACCTCGCTCACGGCGGCCGTGAACTGCATCTCGGCGACGTACTGCATCCAGGCCTGGAAAAGTATGTCCTTGTGGTACTTGGTCCAGAGCTTCTCGATATCATCTGCCGTGGGATCCTTGAACTTTTTCCAGTCCTTCCAGCTCGACTCGGAATTCTGGGCCTTGAGTGTCGCGTAGGCGCAATAGGCTTTGGCCCATCCGTTCTTGTCGATCCAGTTCGAAAGGTCCTTGTCCTTCTTGAGCTCGTCGTAGCGGTTGTCGAAAATCTTGCGGAGAATGCCGCGCTTCCACGTGGATATCTTATAATAGTCGATGCGTTCTTCGCTTTCGAATCCTTCCTTGGCATCCTCGATTTCTTCCTCGAATTCGCTGGAGCCGCGGACTGACTGGATGTTGATGAACACCGGGTTCAGGGCGAATGCGCTCCGGGCGCTGTAGGGGCTCGCCTCGGCTCCGGTGTCGTTGACCGGCAAAAGCTGGATGATGTTGAAGTCGCAGAGCTTGCACCAGCCTGCGAAGGGAATGAGGTCGAGGAATTCGCCGATACCGATGTCAGCCTTGCTGCGGAGGCTGAAGAGGGGCACGGCTACGCCCGTCTGGAAGGAGGAAATATCACCGTAACGCATGCCCGAAATATAGATAAATCGGGAAAGAATATGCTATTATTCCTTGCATGAGTTGGGAATGTAGGTATTTGAGAGAGACTTTCTGTGACAAGCGGAAGCAGGAATGCTGCCCGGGTGCAAAGGGGTGCGTGCTGGAAGGCCGGTTCGCGTTCCCCCTTCGAGAAAACAAGGAAAAAGTGAAAAAAACCTCGTCCAAATGAAATCTGGACGAGGTTCGCAAACTTGTTTTGCCCGAACTTTATATTAAACGCAGAATCTCTTGCGTGGTCTGCTCGGCGAAGACGTTATCTTGTACTAGACGGCGGACCTCGGTCGGGTTGATGCGCGCGTACTCGGACAGTGCGCGGCCGATGCCGTTACGTATATAATAGTCGTCTTCCTTGGCGCAGGTGAGGCAGAACTGGCGCAGCAGCGGCCAGTCGGTACGGTCCTTGTACTGGATCTGGAAGATGATGGCGCTGCGGCGGACCCAGATGTTCGGATCGCGGATCCAGGAGGCAATCTTGCTGCGGAGCGCGGGGAGGCGGAGCGCGAGGTCTCCTAAAATGCAGGCGGCGAGCGTGTCGACCGTATCGCGCCAGGCACGGGTCTTGATAAGTTTCTTCAAGAAATTGAGATGCTGCCCCCCGAGCATTTCCTTGTGGCGGAAAAGGTAGTCGCATGCGGCGTACTGGATTTCGCGGTAGGGCTGCGACCACATGTCCTCGACCCGGGCTACCAACTCGGCGTCGTCTTTCGGCGGGTTCTTGTCGAATATGGGGTAGGTAACTTCGCGCCTTGGGACAAGACGGATTCCCAGGAAGTCAAACTGTTCGCGTGCCTTCTTGGACATCTCGTGGGATTCTTCTTCGTTAGCGATAGCGCGGAGCGCAAGTAGGATATCTTGAGTGAACCTTAACATGACGACACAAAAATAGTCCAGAAAGAATTTATTTTCTAGACCTTGACAAGCATTTTTTTTAAATTTTTTTCAGTTTTTTGAAATTTTTTGCAAAAAAAAGACAAAAATACTCTTGACAAATCGTTTTTTTTAAGTTTTTTGGGATTATGAGCGTGAATGAAGCCGTTTATGAGCGTGCGGTAATCGAGGTTCCCCCGGAACTCCGAGGCCCGTCCAATGAGGAAATATTGCAGAGGGAGGCTAGGGAGGACACGGCCAAGCGTCGCCGTTCGGCTACTAGGCCATCCAAGCGCGAACGCCTGAGGATGAAACAGGAAAAGGGGAGGGCGGACATGCTCAGGGTGGCGCGCTCGGTTTCGGAATCTTTCGCGCGTGCCCCCGTTGCAAGGCCCGGCTTTTCGGCAAAGGTCGAACCGGCCCCGGTTCTGGATGCGGAAAGGCCGATGTCGGGTGCCCGCCGGAAGTTGGACTCGCTGTTTTCCGCGCCGCGTCCGGCAGTGGAGAAACCCGTTGTTCCGGAAACGGCTAAGGTTGTGACGGCTCCTCCACCGGTACCCTCTTCGGGGCGTGTGCTCAAGGGCTCTTTCGGAGCAAAGCCGAGCGACGCGGCCAAGGCCAAGGTCTATTCGGCGGCAGAACTCGAACGCCAGCGCATGGAAGAGCGTGCGAAGAAGATCCGTGCGGCGCTGGCTGCGAAAAACAAGGCCGCGGCCCCAGCTGTCGGTCCCGACGGACTGCCCGTGAAGCGTCCGCGTGGCCGCCCGCGCAAGAACCCGCTACCGTAGAAAACCGTATAAAAAAACCGCCTTCTTTCGAAAGCGGTTTTTTTTTGAGAGGCAACGATCAGACTCGAACTGATGAATAAGGCTTTTGCAGAGCCGCCCCTTACCAACTTGGGTACGTCGCCAATGTGAGCGGCAATATAGGTAAATAAACTGCTTTTGCCAAGGGGGAATGGCTAAAAAAACTAATTTTTGCCCATGTTCGGTCGATTCAAGGGCTGGCTCCTAGCTTTCGCTTGCATGTTGTGGGTCAAAAGCCTGAGGGTAAAACTCAGGTTGCCCGAGGGGTATGCCCCCGGCGTGGTCGGAAGCTGGCATCAGGACCTGCTTGCCAGTTGTGCCGCTTTCCGCGGGTCGGGAATGCATATCCTTGTCTCGGAATCTTCGGACGGGGACCTTTTTGCCCGCGTAGCGCGGCGCCTGGGATACGTGGTGACTCGCGGTTCCGATAGCCACGGCGCATTGAACGTGCGTCACCTGGTGCGGACTTTGCAGGAAGGGGGACTCGTGGGAATGGCGCTTGACGGGCCTCGCGGTCCGGCACTGCAGGTCAAGCCTGGTTCCCTGTGGCTTGCCGAAAAGGCCGAAAGGCCGTTGTGGCTTGTCGAAGCCCGCTATGGCCGCCACGTGCGCCTCAAAAGCTGGGATAACTTTGTTGTTCCGTTCCCGATGACATCTATTGACATCGAAATTAAGTATTTTTGCAAAGAAAAAAGGTCCGACACCAGTCGGGAAAAGGAGTAGACATGATCGCATTGCCGCCGAAATTTGTTGCGTTTGACCTCGAAACGACAGGCCTTGTCAATACGAAGGATGAAATTGTCGAAATAGGAGCCGTGAAGTTCACCGTCGAGACGGACCCGAAAGGCAGGGTCGTCCCCAAGCTTATTTCGGAGTTCAACACGCTGGTGAACCCCAACATGATGATTCCCGAGGAGGCGTCGCGCGTGAACCATATTACCGACGCCATGGTAAAGGACGCCCCGCCGGTAGGTGAATGCCTCAAGAAGTTTACGGCCTTCTGCGGACAGGGATCCATCTTGCTTGCGCATAACGCGAACTTTGACGCGAGCTTCTTGCGCGTGGCCTACTCCAAGAACCCGCAGTTTATCCCGGGAAATCCCGTCATCGACAGCCTGGTCGTCGCCCGTACGATTTTGCCGGAACTCGAGAACCACAAGCTGGGCTACATGGCCGGCCTCTTCATGAAGCGCGGGGAATTCACGATGAAGATCGACCCCGCGAAGATGCACCGCGCCGTCTACGACTGCGAAATGCTCATGGAAGTGTTTGTCGCGCTCCTCCGCCGCCGGTTAAAGGAGAAGGACTGGGAAATGGGCAACATCATGGCGGGCATGGCCAAGTACAAGGGCGTGCCGCAGTTCATCAACAAGTAGGCGCCCGCCTTTCCCGTTTCCGGGTAAAAAGAAGGGGCCGCCAAGTGCGGCCCGGAAACACAAAATACCGCCAAAGTGTCCTTTGACGGTTTTTTAGTCTCTTTATTCGAGAATTAGATGCCGAGTTCGCGGGCGACAGCCTGGATACCGCACTTGTTGATCGTGCGGAGGCCGGCGGCGCTCACGCGGAGCGTGACCCAGCGGTCTTCTTCGGGAATGTAGAAGCGCTTCTTCTGGAGGTTGGGAAGCTGCTTCATCAACTTCTTGCGGTTGGAGTGGGAAACCATGTTGCCCACGAGGCCGGCCTTGCCGGTAACTTCACAAATGCGGCTCATAATGAAACTCCGTTGTTTTTCGGACACCAATTTTAGATAAAAATGGTCGAACTGTCAAGGCTAAAGTTAGTCTTGGAGCTCTTTGGGGAGGTTAAATTTGGTCGATTCCACCAATTTTATGAAATTTTCGATGGAAATCGGCTCAAAATGGGACTTTAGCCATTCCACGACCTCCTGGACCAGCACTTCGGGTGCGGATGCCCCGCTGGATACCCCGACGGATTCGATCCCCTCGAACCACGAGAGGTCGAGGTCGTTCACGTCGGCGATGAGATGGCTCTTGATTCCCTGTTCGAGGCCGAGTTCCATGAGTCGGCTCGAATTCGAGGAATTCTTGGCGCCGACCACGAGGAGCATGTCGACCTGCTTGCAGAGGTCGAGGACGGCCGCCTGGCGGTTGCCGGTCGCGTAGCAGAGGTCGCCCGCGTTCGGGCCGATGATGTTCGGGAAACGCTTCTTCAGGGCCTCGATAATCTTGTGGGTCTCGGCAACGGAGAGCGTCGTCTGGGTGATGTAGGCGAGTTCCTTGCCTTCGGGAACGTTGACTGTGGAGACGTCATCTTCGTTCCGGATGAGGGTGATGGCGCCTTCGGGGAGCTGCCCGAGCGTGCCTTCCACTTCGGCGTGCCCCGCATGCCCGATGAGGATGATGTGGCGCCCCGCATTGAAGTGGCGCTTCGCACTGTAGTGGACCTTGAGCACCAGCGGGCAACTTGCATCGAGCACCTTGAGGTGGCGCGCCTCGGCATCGGCGTAGATGTGTTCCGCGACCCCGTGCGCGGAGAAGATGACGACCGAGCCTTCCGGGACCTCGCTTACCTCGTCGACGAAGATGACGCCCTTTTCCCTGAGGGTGTCGACTACGAATTTGTTATGAACGATTTCGTGACGTACGTAGATGGGCGTGCCGAATTTTTCGAGGGCCTTCTCGACGATATGGATGGCGCGGTCGACTCCGGCGCAGAATCCGCGCGGTGTGGCAAGGACAATCTTTTTCATTACGTGTTTCCGTCTTGGAATTCCGGCAGGCCCCGCAGGAATTCGAGGAGCTGCCGGTAGGAATCTTGAATCTTGTTGCGTTCGTGGGCGAGGAAGGTTCCGACGAGTTTTGAATCGGGGAGCATGCGTCTCGGATAGTCGGCGGTGGTGTGCAACTGTGCGATGACACCTTCGCGGACGAGTGCCGCCGCATTTTCCTTTTGCCCTGCGGTGAAAGGCCCGATGCTGGTGGCTACACCTGCTTGTAGCGGTTCCCAAAAGTTATGGACTCCGAGTCCCCGTGCGAACGAACCTCCGACGACTGCCGTTTTCGAGATGGAAAGGACGTCGCCCGTGATGCCGAACTGGCTTACAATGGAGATGGCTCCCTTCTGCACGAGTGGCCAGTCGACAACCGTGTATTCTTCCTCGATGAGCGCCTTGCGGAATGTTTCGGCTTCTTCGGGACGCCGCGGAATCAGGACGACAGATTCCTGACGTTTGATGGAGGATTCCACCATGCGTTCGAGGCTGGTCCATTCGGAAAGGTGCATGGAGAGGAAGGCAACATCGACAGTCGGGTTTTCGACTGGCTTGAGCGGCTCGTTCTTGCGGACCCAGGGGAGGAGTTTCCAGTCGCCGCCGATGGCCGTTTTCGGGATGCGGAATTTCGAGGCCGCGTTCAGGAATCGCGAGAGGTCGTCGCCGGTCTGCATGCTTGCAAATGCAACGGGAGAAAAGTCGATCCCCGGCACGGACGCCCGGTAGCGGCCCGAGACGATGGCAACGGATGGCTTGATGTTCAGACGTCGCATGGTAGAAAGGTAGCCCGGCCAGAGCTCGTTCTCGCCGAGGATAAGCGCGATAGGCTTTACCTTCTTGGCAAAAAGACTCATGGTCGTCTGCGTGTCGGCGGGGGCGATTGAAACATCGATGTGCGACTCCGGGGCTTGCGACAGTGTCTTCTTGATGAACTCGACCACCTCCACCTTCTGCGTGGTGATGAGAATCCTGGGCAGGTTCGCGATGTCCTCTTGCAGGAACTTCGCGAGGTTCAGGAGCATCTTGCATTCCCCGAGGCTTGCCCCGTGCATCCACAGGAAGGGGCCTTCGGGCCAGGGACCGTTCAGGCGGTCGCCGATATGGAACCGTGTATTTACGGCAGGGACCTTAGCGACTGCCTTGGCGGCAGTGCCAATGGCGAATCGTGCAAAATCAATCGCGTTAAACATGTTTATCTCAGGCCGTGTAGATTTTGAGTAGAACCATTATCAAATTAAAAAATACGAACCAGAACCACGTGGAGGCATCGGCGCGGAATGCCTGTAAAACGGTGCGCGCGGGGCTGCCGCCGGAGTTGCGGCAGAAAAGCGCCTCGATATTCGCGGAACTCATCGGTGTTCTTTGGGCCCAGGCGCGCCAGGTGTCGCCGAACTTTTCTTCGAGGAAGCGGTCTTCGGCGCGGGCGAGCGCGTATTCGAAAAGGGCAATCGCAATAATGAAGATGTGAAAGAGCCCGCTCACGCCGAGGTGGAAAAAGATTGCGCCCAGCGCGATGTAGGTGTTCGACGTGTACAGCGGGTGGCGCATGTGCGCGTAGGGCCCTGTGGTAACTAGAGTGGCGGCCTCGTGCGTGGAGCCGCGCGTGTGCTGGCCTATAAACTGGCGGGCCCTGATGCGGAGCGCGATGCCCAGGACATAAAAGAGAAGCGTGCCGATGTAGGGCCCGACTTCCACCATACGGGAGTAATTTTGCGGGAACGGCGCTGCGGGGCAGGCGAGGAGTGCTATGGCGAACAGCGCGAGGATATAGCCGCGGAAGCGGTAGAGAATTTCGCTAGCCTTTCGCATGTTCCATCTCCACTACGTTGAAGCGGGACTGCGCCGTGGCGCTGAACGGGTCGTGGCTCGCCATGATGACCCACTTGCCGAGGGCGGCTGCGGTATCGAGGAATGCGAGGAGAATGCGTTCGCGGTCGTCGAGCGCGATGGCTGCCATCGGTTCGTCGAGGAGGACGGTGGGCGAGTCGCTTGCGAGTGCCCACAGGAGGGCGATGCGGGAGCGTTCCCCGCCCGAAAGGCCCTGCTTTTCGAGCAGGCGGTCGGTACCGGCGGTTCGCGCGAAGCTTGCGAGAAGGTCTGCCTTCGGGATGTTTGCGGGGTCGGAGACGCCCGCAGATTTCGGGCTTTTTTCGGGTGCCGAGCTGCCCGCGAATTTCACGCTGTTAAGTTGTTCTATAAGCAGGCGGCGGGGCGGGAGTTCCAGGTCTTGCGGGATAAAGAACACGTTTGCGGGCGTCGCGGCGTCCCACTCCTCGAGGCCTGCAAGCAGGCGCAATAGGGTCGATTTCCCGATGCCGTTCTGCCCGCGTAAAAGTACGGGCTTCTCTCTGGACAAAGTAATCCCGAAATCGCGATAGACCTGCGTACCGCACCCCTCGTAGGTGAAGTTCCCATGCGCGATTACAATGCTGTCGTCATTGCGAGCCTCGGAGAGGCGTGGCAATCTCGAACCCGCCTCCAGACCGCGCGCCTCCTGTTCACACGCTGCTCGCATCGGCAACCCCTCGAATTCCTCCAGCACGTCGCAGGCGCTCGCGGCGGCCCGGAACTGCGGCACGGCGCGGGCACATTCTTTCACCGGCTTGTAGCAGAGCAACAGCGCCGAGCAGAACAGCACGAGCCCCGTGCCGTCCATCCACCCGCGGGCGATAAGCATCGCGCAGAATGCGAGAACCGCGACCATCGCCACCACCGAGAGCGTCTCCATCGCGATGGAAAGCGCATTCTTGCGGATGCTCGCGTCTAGCCCCTTGCGGTTGAGCGTGCCTGCCTCTTCCGATACCTCGCGGGCAAGGTGCTCGATTTCGGCATTGCCGCTCCAGTTGCGGTATAGCCTGCGGGCGGTATTCAGCGAAAGCCTAAAGTTCGACCGCGCGTACAGGAGCGATTCTTCTTGCGGGCCGAGCGCGTGGAGCCTGCGCTGCATCCAGGCGACAAACGGCACCACCGCCGCAAACAGGAATAGCGTGAGCGGCCACGAGATGTACAGGAGCACCGGCAAGAAGATAGCGAGTTGCAAAAGCGCCTGCACCAGCTGGAAATACGCCCCGGCGTTGCTCTGGAGCGAGAGCGTCGCCTCGTAGGCGGCCTCGACCTTCGAATCGCCCGAACCGTCGTGGAAAAGCCGGGGCGAAAGCGTGCGGATGCGCCCGAGGAACCACTCGGTGACGCTTTTCCCGGTATTGAACAGGAATGTTTCGGAATTGCGGGCCTTCGCGAACATGAACACCAGACGGAGCGCGGCGAGAAGGGCCATCAGGCCTGCCCATTCCCAGAGGGTAAACGGCGAACTGCCCTCGAGCAGCCCCATGAACGAGCGGATGCCCCACAGGAGCCCCGCGTCGGCGAGGCTTGCCATGAGAGCGAGCGGCAAATACCGCAAAATCCCGCGCAAAAGGGACTTTTTTAGCCTTTTTTTGATGTTCACCGAAAAAAAATACAAAAAATGTCGCTCGGCCCCCTTTACAAAATCGCCCGATTAACTATATTTGGCCCTACATAAGACGCCCCTATCGTCTAGTGGCCCAGGACTCGGGATTTTCATTCCCGCAACAGCGGTTCGAAACCGCTTGGGGGTACGAAAGAAACCAATCGAAAGATTGGTTTCTTTCTTTTTTGGTTGCGCTTAGTTAAAGAAGTTCAACAAAGCGCTCGCCGAAAGACGGAACTTTGTCTACAATTCCAGAGCTTTCAAGTAGTCCTTTCAACGGTTCAAAATGCGGAGTATATTTTCTTCCGCACATTGGCTGCAGAAAGCCAACCGCCCTGTTCGGCGGAACGTTCTCCATCGGCGAGAGCCTCCTGGAGTTTCAAGACGGCTCTTTTCTGCTTCGAGTCTGCCGTAATCCTATCAATGGTCGATGTTGGTTTTATCATCACGCTTCAAATCTATTTTCATGTTGTTTCATAGTCAAGAGATGGGTTGTCTTATACTGAAAAAAGTTGACACTACTCAAAAAAGCAGGAGTAGTGCCAATGAAGACAAAACAGGTAATAAAGAGAGTCGCGGAATACGACCAGTTCGGATATCCCCGATGGACTAGCGTTACCACCGAAAAGCGCATCTTCGACGACGAAGACAAAATGGCGGTTGTCGCCGAATACCAGGCGGGAAAGATGACTGCGGCACAAATCGTCGAGAAGTACCACCTAAGCAGCAGGCAGGTCCTATTCAACTGGATGGACCGCTACCTGCGCGAAGAATCGCTATCTTTGGGGGCAAGCGAGGCTGAAGACATGGCCAAGGACCCCGAAGAAAGGATACGCGAGCTTGAACTCGAGAACCGTCGCCTGCAGAAGGCGCTGGATACCGAGACGCTGCGCGCGAAGGCCTTCGACACCATGATAGAGCTTGCCGAGAGCAAGTTCAACATACCCATCAGAAAAAAATCTGGCACCAAACGGTAGCCCTGCTACGCAGGAGGCTCCCGGGCACATCCCTGGATGCCCTCTGCGGGCTGTTTGGTTATAGCAGGCAGGCGTTCTACAAGCGAAGCGACAATGACTTCGCGGGCGACGCGATGGAGTGCGTGGTCCTGGACGCGGCACGCCGTTACCGCAAGGACAACCCCGGACTTGGCTGCGCGAAACTGCACAGGATCATCTCGGCCAGCATGGGGGCTCCGGACATGATGGGCCGGGACTCGTTCGTGGAGCTGCTCCGGGAAAACGACCTCATGGTGCGACTGAAGCGGCGCAGGCGCTACAGGACGACGAACTCGGAACACAACTACAGGAAGTACCCGAACCTGATCGCAGGCGTAGTCCCGAACCGTCCGAACCAGATATGGGTCGCGGACATCACCTACGTGGAAAACGACGAGGGCGTGTGCTACCTGTCACTGGTGACGGACGCCTACTCGCACAAGATCGTTGGCTGGGCGCTTGGCCCGACGCTGGAAACACGCTATCCGCTAAAGGCGCTGCTCATGGCGCTGGGCACGATCCCGCTCGAACACGCCCACGCCCTGATACACCACTCCGACAGGGGCAGCCAATACTGCAGCCACGAATATGTGGGAGTGCTCAAGAAACTCAACATAGGCATCAGCATGACACAAAGCGGCGATCCGCTGGAGAACGCCGTCGCGGAACGCGCAAACGGCATCCTGAAAACTGAATGGCTGTACAAGATGAAGTTCGCAACACGCAAGGAGTGCCAGGCCGAACTCGAGAGAATAATCCCGTTCTACAACGGTGAACGGCCCCACATGAGCATCGGGATGCAGACTCCTAACGAAGCGCACGGTCAAGAGGGACCGCAAAAAAGGTGCTGGAAGACGCCCCGCGAACGTCGCGAGGCAGGCAAAAAGATATCTTTGGATGAAGAAGGCCCAGTCGGCAGTGACAACCAAGTCGGTTGAACTGTCAACCGGGATCGATATACCGGGAAAAAGGTGTAAACCAAGTCAGAGAAACTGTCAACCCGGTCAGTAAAATCACCTAAGAAGTGTCAACCTTTTTCAGTGATGGTCAGGTTATGTCGTGAAAAATCTTGCGCTTTTGGCTCGATTTATGGGAAGTTTAAAAATGTATTGCATTTGTGCGGACAATTATATATATTAAAAATATGAACAAGACTGCAAATTTATACGCTCGCATTGAGCCCGATGTCAAGGAACAGGCCGAAAGCGTCCTGGAAACCCTCGGCATATCCGTTTCCAGCGCCATCAACATGTTTTATAAGCAGATTATTCTGCAACAGGGAATTCCCTTCGAGGTGAAGTTGCCTAAGGCTCCCGAAAACGCAGCCAAATGGTCAAAAGAACGTCTCGATGTGGAACTTGAGAAGGGGTACAACGATATGCTGAAAGGCCGCACCCGCCCTGCCGCGATGGTTCTTTCCGACGTCAAGAAGAAATATAAGGTATGAATTTTGAAGTCCATTTTTCTTCCGCTGCGCAGGCAGACATCGATCAAATCTTTGACTATATCAGCATAGCGCTTTGTTCGCCTGTCGCTGCCAAGAATCTAATGGCAAAATTTCAGGAATCGGTAAACACGTTATCCGATTTTCCCGACGCCTTTGCCTTATGCCAAGATGAACCTTGGATTTTGCGTGAAGTACGTACAATGCCAGTCGGGAATTACCGACTATTTTATCATGTCAATCATGACATGCAGAAAGTCGTTATATTGCGTGTCTTTTATTGCAGACAAGAAGCGAAGTAGTCATAATGCGTACTTGAAAAAATTTTCCGGGCAGAATAGGTTATATTTATAAGTGGCGGCTGTTTAGGCCAAGGTGTAGATAATATGATGGAATTCTTTGAAATTAGACGGAACATGTTTTCGAGAATGATGTTTTTCTGCAAAACTCTATTTTACAACAACTAAAACGTTAAAACTTTTTATTGCTATTTTGAAATGGAGAATAATTGTGTTTTTTTATAATAAATTTACAACATTTGGGAAGTGAATAATTTATACAATGGATAATCTAGAAATTTAAAGTAGTCTACATGAATAAATTAAGAAAAAAAATACTTGTGATAGCCACAATTCCTATAGGAGTAGTTCTTCTTTGTCCTTTATTTCTTTTGGGTTTAACAAAGTTGTTTGAATTAGACGATAGATGGCGAAAGGAAGAATTTTCAAGCCTTTTTCAAAAAGAAACTCGTACATTTGACGAATTACAGGAGTTTATTCTAGATACAATAAGATACAATGAAAAAACAATTACAATATATGGGTTTAAAGAAAAAAAGCCAATCTTGTTGCTGTCTTTAGATGACGGTAAAACTTGGAAAATGACAAATACAAGTTTGAATGAAAATATTCTCTTCAGCGATGATTCTGATAAATGGAACTATTGGGGAATGGGAATGATAGAAGGAAAAATTGGAGAAATTTATGTAAACAAACTTGATTCTTTTTTGAAGAGTCCGAATTTTTTGCTGGAAAAGAGAAAAAAATACTATCTGAACAACCTTTGCAGTACCGACGCGGTATATGCGCAAAAAGAAAAAAATTGGATTGTTTGTGGATATGACGAATACGCCTCATCTACATATGAAGTTCGTATTTTGCATAGAAACAGAGACGGATTTCATATTTTTAGTACTATTCCTTACAAGAGACATATATGGCTTTCTGATGCTTTAAATCCATCTGATTTTTATGTTAAAGATTCTCTAATGGCCGGAATATTTAAATTTAGGGTGGGAGCCGGTCGTTGGTTTCATTATTTGTACTATAGTATTGATGCAGGAAAAACATGGCGGAATGAAAAAATTCCATCTTTTGATAAAGAACGTTTGGCCGTTATAAAAAATAATATTATTGTTCTTGGGGTAAACTATTCTTATAATGAAAAAAAAGGAAAGGTCATCATTCTCACGATGCCGATACCGAAAAAATAATCCTATAGAAGATGAAAAAGCCTGTAGCCATAATAATTTCCCTTGGCGCCCTTGCGGTGCTATTGTTCGTTCTTCTGGTTATTCAATCTAATTGTGTGGGCAACTACTATATGACAAAGATTGATCCGGTATATATAATTCCGAACGAATCCAGCATGTGCAGGTTTGAAGTGAACCAAATGAACAACGGCTCTGGCGACTGGTGGATTTATGCTCAGGATGATTCAAATTATTACTTCTTTCTCGGATACGATTCGCTGCCTTACATTGTATTTTCAAGGAGCACGGCGGAAAAATGTATAGGATTCGATAAAGTTAATGTTGACACGTGGTGTGGAATTGATACGAACGAAATTGTATTTCAAGTTAAATACAGAAACATAAAGGCAAAAGACTCGACCGTTATTTATGCGGAACGTCTGGACGGTCGTGATACAATATGTTGTGATGACAATTCATGTAAGTGTGCAATGTGCCGTTTGCATAGGAATGATTACAAGCGTTATTGTGAGACGGACTCTGATTCTTGTGAAACGGTTATTTTTAAAATAAAGTTTAGGGACATGAAGGCTCGATATAGTTGCGAGGGACCGCCAGAAGAACGTGTTTGTGATGATACTGTTGTATTTATATTTCCTTTAGATTCTTCCGTAGTGATTAAAACACCGATGCCGAAGAATACAGAAAGTACATGGAACTGTAAGCATTAATTCTTTATGACTTCGAAGAAAGAGTACATATTTATCGCGGGGACTTATACTCTCATTCAATCTATTGCCGTTGGATGTTTTATGGTGCATGCGGCCATTGCCAACAATCCGCAGGGAGAGTTTTATTCGGAATCAGGTGTTGCTTGGGGCGAAATAGCGGCTGTTTTTGTGTCTTGGTTTGTTGGAAATGTTGCTTTTTGTTCGGTGATATTCGCACTTGTTTTCTTTATAAAGTATATTACAAGAAGATGACAAGGTCTACATTCATAAAATTTTTTCTCGGCACCCTTGCAGCGGTCTCCTTTTTGGGTTCACTTGTACTCACGTTTCTTGCGCTGCTTATTCCGCTGCGCCCGTATGACTGGGGCCCTCCTGACGGTCTCTCTTTGCAGACTGATGACGATTGTGCCTGCTTTATTTTTGAGTCATGTTTTTTAAGTACATTCCTATTGGGAATCTCTTTGATAAGTTTGAAATTCGCGAAAATTGGCATCTCCAAGAAAATGGCGACTAAAATTGTGTATATGTTTTGGATTGTAGTCACGCTGGCAAGAATGTTTTATGTGCTCCCATATTATCATGGTTGATTATGAAAAAAAAAAGAGTCCGCATGCGCGAACTCTTTTTTAATTTGTCTATAAGACTTACTTGAGGGTGCTGACCTGCACGTCCCAGCTCTGGTTGCCAAGGGCAATGCGGTAGGTGCTCGTTGCACCGGCCTTCATGTTCTTGGTGTCCACTGCCGGAGCGGCGTTCGGGTCCTTCTTCGGCACGCCAATGTGGCGGTTGCCCTTGAGGAACTCGATACCCTTGTTGCCAGCCTTCGTCTGGAGGCAGCCCGTGATGAAGATGGTCTCGTCGGTAACCGGCAGGCCATTTTCTTCGAGGAGCTTCTTCGCAGCCGGGATGCCCGGCGGCAAGATTTCTTCGGCGCACTGGATGCCCGGGTAGGCTTCCTTGAACGGCTTCATGTTGAACTGGTCGGCGGCGATCTTCACGAGTTCCGGATCCGGTTCGCACGGGGTCTTGCCCTGGTAGCCGAGGAGCATCTTGCCGTAGCCTTCCGTCATCTTGAACCACGTACCGCGGCCTGCGGCCTGGTTCAGGGTGTTCATGTAGGCCTGCTGGAAGTAGAACTGGGAAACCGGCGTCACGGAAGAGGCAAAGCCACCGCGGCGGACGCATTCACTCATGTTCTCGATAACCTTCGGGAACAGGTGGAAGGTCTTGGTTTCACGCATCATGAGGGTGTTGGCGGTAAGAGCGCCACCCGGCATGGGGCTGAAGATCACGTCGGTCGTAATCTGGCGTGCTTCAGGCGGGAAGTTGTAGTCCTTGAGGCATTCAACGGCGACGTTGTTCGCTTCCATGAGTTCCGGAATGTGATCGTCGACGATGCTATCTTCACCGAGGGCGAGCTTGTATTCCGTGCCCTTGAGGGCGTGGAACATGGAGAACAGGTCGGGCTGAGCCGTACCGCCGGAGAGCGGCTTGCGGCCGAGGTCAACGCCATCAGCGCCACCTTCGATAGCGGCCTTGTACTGGGCCACACCGGTACCGCAGGTGTCATGGCTGTGAATGCGGAGTTCGACGTTGTCGCCGAGGAGCTTGCGGGCGCGCTTGAAGGTTTCGTAAACCTTGGTCGGGTTCGTGGTACCGGAAGCGTCCTTGAAGCAGACGGATGCGAACGGAACGCCCGCGTCCAGAATGTTGCGGAGGATGCGTTCGTAGAATTCCGGGTTGTGGGCGGCGTTGAGGTCGCATCCCGGAGGCAGTTCCATCATGGTCACGACGACTTCGTGTTCCAGACCGGCGTCGGTGATGCACTTGCCGGAGTAGATCAGGTTGTTCACGTCGTTGAGGGCGTCAAAGTTACGGATGCGGGTCATGCCGTGCTTCTTGAACATGTCGGCATGGAGCTTGATCATGTCGCGCGGCTGCGGGGCGAGGGCCACCACGTTGATACCGCGGGCGAGGGTCTGCAGGCGGACGTTCGGGCCCACGACGCGACGGAATTCGTCCATCATGTCGAAGGCGTCTTCGCCGCAGTTCTGGTAAAGGGCCTGGAAACGGGCGCCACCACCAGCTTCAAAGTGGGTGATGCCGGCCTTGCAGGCAGCTTCGACGGCGGGCATGAAGTCCTTCGCGAAGACACGGGCACCGAAAATAGACTGGAAACCATCGCGGAACGAGGTATCCTGGAACTTGATCTTTTTCATAGTGTTTCCTTGTGGGATAAATCCCTTGTTTTACTGTACAATAAAATACGGGGGGAAAGATAGTTAATTAGTGGGTGGTGGGGAGTAAGCAATGGGCGGAAAGAATTGGAAAGTTGAGCTTTTTTTTGCTTGTGAAACTGATGATTACGGCGCCTGTAACCGTTATATTTTGATAATCATATTTGTGTTGACGAGTGGCGAACACGATTTATTCTACGCAAAACGTGCGTAGAATAAGAGATTGTCGTGTAACTCACTCTTCCTTGCCAATACAAGCAAAAGAGATTCGTTTGTATGAGAGCGCTTTGCGGAATATCTTGTGTAAGAATCTTGTAATAAATTTACGGATTAACTAAATTTTGCACAAATTCTTGAGGACCGTCCAAGGCCCTCGGTTCGTTGTATTGCGAATGTAAGATTTTAGAGAGGAATCTATGAAGACAAAGATTCATGCTTTTTTCCTTTGCGCCTTGACGGTGCTGTTTGCAGTTGCCGCTTCTTGGGCTGATGAGGTCTCGCTTACCAGCGACGGTAACGGCGGCTTCTACGTAAACCTGCCCGTGACGGGGACAAACCAGCTGACCATCACCGATGCCGACATAACGAACGGCCTGACCTCGTTCAACGTTTATGACGATGGCGGAACTGCGGGTTCCTATAGCGATAATGCTTCGGGTAATCTCCAGATAACGGCTCCTGTCGGTTATGTGTTGCAGGTGACGGGTAGCGTGAATACGGAAAATGGTTGGGATTACTTCCATGTGTGGGACGGGGATGCCGATGGTGTGGAGCTTTGGAACAACAGTGGCGAAAGTGAAAATATTGACATTATGGGTTCCCGTAGTTCGATTACGCTAGGTCTTAGCTCGGATGGGGGCGTTACTAGGGATGGCCTAAATTTGACCATGAATCTAGTTAGCAAAAACACGCCTTATGCGGTGCAGGTTGTCCAGGGACCTGGCGGAAATGTCGTTAGCGATGTGAATACGGCCATTGTTGGGACTACCGTCACGTTAACTCTGACTCCGGATGCAGACTATTTTTTGATCGGGGCTCTGATAGAAGATGCCGATGGTAATGTCATTGAGTCTATCGACGGAATTGTGGAAAATGAAACTACGGTGACGTTTGTGATGCCGGCAAAGGATGTGTCGATATCTCCAACCTTCGGTACCTCGCATCCAGTATCGATAGCAACGGTGACGATGGGATCTATGGAAAGTGACGTGACGGAAGCGATTCTCGGTACGACGGTTACCTTGACGGCAATTCCGGAGGAAGGCGCACTTTTTAGGGGCGTGACTGTCGTGGGCGATGATGATGGGCTGGCTATAACGACAAATGTAAACGGCAATACGGCTACATTTGTCATGCCCAATCAGCCGGTAACGATAACTCCCAAGTTTGCAAACCCAAACGTCATCACCTTCGATGAAAACGGCTGTCTCAGTAATGGAACTTATTTCCATTTGGAATGCAATGGAAATGTTTGTGAGATTTCGCAGGGGGTGCAAGAAAATCCGAATGAGGGTGAGGCGGACTTCAGATGCTGGTATCTCGGCACCGCTTGGGATGATGGTGAAGAAGTTTGTGAATGGGACGAAGAAGAGGAAACGGAAGTTTGCGAAATGGTGGAACCGGAAAAGGGAGTGGTGGATATTCTTGAAGAAAACGGCGGGGCCGCGGGCTTTACGCTGAAACTTGGCGGTCCCCTCAATTTTGGCGGCTACGATGCTGCCAATAGCAAGTGCGTGATGCCGAATTTCCATCCGATTGCATTTGCCGAGTCGGAAGGCGTTTTCGACGGTCAGAATAATACCATTAGCGGTCTTTGTTATGAAAATGCGGGGGGACTGGAGTCTGCTTTCGGATTCCTGCAAAACGTAAAGACAGTCAGCAATGTTACCTTTGACAATGCCCGTGTTGTGGTGAATAATGTGGAACAGGGTAGCGTTGCCGGTATTGTGACGGGCGAGATTTCCCAGTCTGATGCCTCGTTTACCAATGTCCATGTAACCAATTCCTATGTGGCAGGTACCCAGGTGGGTGCCTTTGCGGGAACATATACTCCCTATAATGGAACGTTGTCTATTTCCAATTCGAGCGTCGTCGACACCAAGGTCTATGGTTTGAATGTCGCGGCAATGCAGGGTGTGGGCGTTTCTGCTGCGGGTGGATTCCTGGGCTATACGAATGGTAACGGGATAAACGTGCTCTTCTCCAATGATACCGTTCGTGCGACTTCGGCGGGGGCAACGGTCATTGCCGATGATGCCTCCTATACGGGAACGGGCGTTTCTTATCGTGGCGGCTTTGTGGGCTACGTTTATTTTGCTTATGACGTGTGGGCGGAAAACTGCCCCAATGCAGGAGTCAATCAATCCTTGGTTTCCGGAATAGTGGTTTCGGGTGCTGGTGAATCGAATGTCGGCGGCATTGCCGGTGGACTTCCTGGTGCGGGCGTGTCCAATACCAAATTGGAAAACATAACGGTTACGGGTAATATCGCGGGCGGTGCCATTGGCTATATGCGGGATGGTGCCTATGGAACGCTTTCTGCCACAAACGATACCCTTGCGGGGGCTAATGCCATTACGGGCGCATCGGCTGCGGGCGGCATACTTGGTGTGGGAAATTTCGTTGCGGGAAATACTCAACGGGTCCTGCTCAATAGCTTTGAGTATATCAATGTTTCTGCAAATGTTGCGGGTGGAAAACAGGTCGGCGGTATCGCCGGTAGCATTTCGAACAACAGCTATGTGGCCATGTCGGCAACCAATGTGACGATGTCTGGCTACATAGGGGCAACTGTGGACATCATGAACGGCAATGTCGAAATTGGCGGCTTGTTCGGCCATGTGGAAGGCGGAAATTCGCTTACGATAAGCGGCAACGCCATTGAGAGCGACTTCACGTTTACTAACATGGGAGCCTCTTCGCAGGGAACGCTGTACATGGGCCCCATTTTCGGCTACAATTCCGTAGAAAACTTTACCGTCTATGGCAACTACTCCAACGGCGGAATTTCTTATACTGGAATCGATGCGGCCAACGCGAATGTCGGTTATATCGGCGGCTATGCCGATTTGACGGGTGAAACTGCAATAATCGTGGGCAACTACCACTACGGAACGGATGCCGTTGCTTCGGGTCTTGGCAATATTTCTGCTGCGGACTGGAAAACGGATAACGGTGATTATGTGTTCCTGGCGAACGTCCGCAATGCCTCGGATGGGCTCACGGACGACGGCGCTGTCGGCTTCTACTATTACGAAGTGTCGGGCGGCCCGTCCGGAGCTTCCTACATGGACCTCTTTGCCGCTGATTTGAGTAGCGGTACTTTTAGCCGCGTTGCAAATGGTATCGCAAGCGAAACGGAAATGAAGTCCCCGATGTTTGCCGCCGCCATGAACTATGTGCAGGATATGAATGGTGGCGCGCCTACCTGGACGCAGACGGACGGAAACCTTCCCGCAATAGCGACTCCTCTCGAAAAGCCGAACTACCTGTTGCCCTTTGCCATTATGGATGCGGCCGCGGGGGCGTCCCTCAGCCAGGAACAGAAAAATGTAATGGGTCTAAAGTCGATTCTAACGGACGTAAATGTAGGGGAGAATCCACCTGTAGTGTCGACTCAGCTTGAAGGCCTTACGGGCTATACGGATGTCGATGGGCGTGCAAACAGGGCTTTCGTGGATAGCGTTTCTGCCGTTTTGGATGCCTTGTCAGAAAATGGATATGTTCCTTATCTAGAAGGAGAAGGGCTGGCGAGTCCATTCCAACTCACCGCAAATACAATATTTACGGATGCAGTGGAAACCATCCTGCTCCAGACAAGGCAGTCCAGAACATTCGATGTGGTTTACCAGTACTGCGTGGTGGGCGAGACCACTGTGTGCAACGATTTAGACGATGTTCCGGATATCTCTTTCGTGTTTGTCTCACCTAAGATAAATCAGGTGGACAATAGCGAGGAATCCTATACGGCGCTGTTGCCCCATGTGTTTGCTCTTGCCGATGTTGGACCGCTCTCCATGAGTGTTTCGTTCCAGGATGCCAGTGGGGGAAATGTGGAAGTTTCCGGATTCAACGGCGACTTCTCCAAGTTTGTTTCGTTCTATGATGTCATTGCGAACGTATTCGACAATGCGGATGTGGAAAAGATTGTCTTAAGTTACCAGTCTGGCGGAGCAATCCCCTCCTTTGACATTGAAAATCCCACGATGTCGGATTTGAATGTGGATGTTTATGGTCTCAATGCTTCTGGGGAAAAGACGCTGATAACTTCGGTGGCGGTACCGGAACAGAACGCGGTGGCACCCTACGGATCTTCTTTTGTCCCGAGATTCGGGGACAAGGTGGGTTATGCGATAGAGTCCTACACAGTGTCCTTCACCGTGACAAACCCGGGTGAGGATCGCTGCGACGTCATTGAACCTTTGCCTGTTGTCGAGTCCGAAAGCAAAAGTGTCGCTCCGTGGGAGGAATTGGTTGTTGAACAGAGTCCTTGCAAATCCAAGACTTGGACTGTTGCTGGCCTTACGCCGGGCGAAGACGAAGTTGACCTTACTAATGTGAAGATTGCGAAGGCTCGGAACGAAAGTGAAAGTTTCTGGAAGGAATCTTTCTCGATTGTGCCCAATTATGTCGCAAAGCCCTACAATATTGTGTTCCATTTCAATTTGACCGATAATCATTTCGAATTGGATGATGATATTTATACGTTGTTTAAGACGGGGTATAACAATCCTGAGAACACGCTGGATCTTGAAGAAAATTCTGCCTTTCCTTTGTTCTATGGTGTTGATGATGGCTTCGACTATATAAATATTGCTGGGTGGACGCTAGATGAAAGCAAGGCTAATTGTGTAATGGACGAAGAAGGTTGCTTTACTTCAAGTCAGATAAATAATGGTAGTGTCGCTTTTACAAGTCTAACTGCAAACCTGATTACTGCAGCGGCAGATGCCGGCTTGCTTGTTACCAATCCTGAAAATCCGGGTAATCCGCAGACTATGCAACTTTACCCTGTATGGGAAAAGCAGCGTAATACGTGGATGGCAAACGCCGTTGTGATTGGTAGCTGTGAGCAGCATGGTGCGAAATGCTATGAGTATCCGATAAATTTCACCCTTTCGCAGGACTTTTCTTTGAACGGGAATCCTGTTCGCATTCAGGTGCCTTCCGGTGTAGTTGTGGTCGAGGCTAATCCCACTAAATATGGAAGGGGTGTCAGGTATTATAACTATGCAAATAATGTCTATCCGTTTGATTTTACATACGAGGTTACTCCGGGATTCAAGGTCACCAGCGTGACGCCCCCCATGTACAATGAAGAGACGAGTAAACTCGAAATCACTGGGTCAGATAACCCTGCGGTCCTGGTTGATTTCTCCGTGTTGAGTTACAATGTCAAGTTTAATCTCGACGCAATTGGAAATGACGTCTATCTTGGCCGTGGAGTGCGCTCTTCAGGTGTGATGTCCTATGAAGACGGCAAGTATATGTTCCCGCCTGTGTATAGTCGCCCCACTTACGGGGATGACTTTGAAATGAATGATTATTACCGGACTAATGTCTTTTACGGCAAGCACAACTGGAGCGTGAAGAATGGCGATGCTTATGAAGGTGGTTCGCGCGATTTCGATTCCAAGCTTGTTGGCTTGTTCGAAGGAAATGAGCATTATGTGCCAGCCGCAAATGAAGACGAAAACGCCTCGATTACCCTCTATGCAAATTATGTGGAACCCATGCCTATGTCGGGAAGTAGCAACTACACGGAAGTTGCTGATGAAATTCATGTATGTGCTCTTGACGAAGAAAATGCCTGTATATATGGTGACGGTTCGGAATACCATGGAAGCGTCGTTCTCTCACAGTCGTACGATAACGACGCTGAAAATGTTCACTGGAGTTTTGAACACGCTTCCGAACCGGTCGTTCAGCGTGCCGAAGATTACGAAACGGAAGAAAACTTTGTAAGGCACATTATTTACGTACCATCCCAAGATGACACGCTTACATTCGATGTCTCGGTTCGCCCGGATCCGGGTTACACGATGGCGATATCTGACTTTACATTCAGTCGGAATTTTAATGGCATTCCTCAAACGAATGCGGAACCGGTAAACTGGAACTATGTCGCAGCGGATGCGACATCGGGTACTTTGAATATCCAGCCCCATGCGATGGGTTCTATGATTTTCAAGGTGCGCTATACCCAGCTAGCCTACAATGTGGCCTTCTTGCGTCCGGACCCGGATTTGGGTCTGTTTGTGGGAAACAAGTCCGCGGATGGTAATTACCAGATGGATTGGCTCGAAAGTGCCGATGGTGTGACTGCGGAAACGGTTCATGCTCCTGCCGTGTACGATGGGAATGGTTGTCGCATTGCATGGAAGGTTGCTGGTAGAGAAGTCGAATCCCGCACAAATACGGATGTCGTGAACGAACTTCCGTTTATGGCGGTTATCGGCAATGATGCTGGCAACCCTGTCGTGAACACGCTTGAACTGGATGCCGAACATGTTGTCGCAAACGAATGTTCCGGGTCATACCAGTTGATGCTTGATGTCGAGGGCGAGGGTGACGTTTACTTTATCCAGAAAATCGGCGCAGAGCCGGTCGAAGATAGCGATCCGGAACAGACGATAGTAAAGCATGTCTTCGTCAGGGCGGGAGATGAAGCTCCGATGACACTCTCTATTCCGAAGGTTTTTGATAAGAACGGAACCGAGGCCGGTGTGAAACTTACCGTGGTTGCAGTTCCCGCTGAAGGTTACGTGCTGAATACGCTTAGCTATGATGTCATGTTCAATGGGAATTCTGTGACGGTCCTTGCACAGGATAGTACAGAACTGAATATCATGGAACCGCAGGCTTGGCACGTGAAGTTTGAACAGTACAAGCCGGTGTACGTAACTTATGATCTCTCTCTCGGTGAAGAGGATTCCTCGAACGTGTGGATCCCGGCCGATGCCGTGGCCAGCGGTTCTCTCCAGATTGGTGCCGACGGTTCCGATGCCCCGATGTGGATTCCCTTCCGCACCGACAAGTGCTTCGCCGGTTGGTCCACGAATGACCCGAATGGAGCCCAGCCCGATGTGAATGTGCTCTTTAAAGAAGTGTCCGTGTCGAATCTCGACCTCTTTAGCCATGATGCCGCCACCCCGACTAAACTCTATGCGAGCTGGGTGGATTATACGGGGTATTGTTCCTGGCCCAGAAATACACTGGCCAGTATCAATCTGCTGCGGTATTACGAAGATATAAATGACGAAGAGTCCTATAGAAACATGTACGAAGATACTCTTCTCGTGATTCAGAGGTTCGCGAATGTCGAGTTTAAACACAAGGCATGGATGAGTCCGGAATTTACCGAACTAACGTCTGGCCCTTATTCGAGCGATCCACTTAAATTTGTCTACAATCCGAGCGGATATGAAATGTCGTTTGAAATCTTGCCGGGACTTGGCAAGAAGGTGGATCCTGATGATCCCGCAGCGAAATTGGTCGTGTCTTTCCCTGAAGACATTGCGCTTGTGGAAGGGGAGAATGGCTGGTTCACTGTCCCAGCAAACGAAGATTCTCATTTCTACTTCGTGGGTTACAAGGAAATCTTCGACGATTACGACTTTGTCTTGTCTCCCAATGCGGGCGAAGGCGAGGTCGTCTATGGCGAGAACTGGAGCAAGAATGCTACAATCCGCATCGATGGTGAGTTGCCGGCCGGAAACGTATTCCGTACGGATGCATGTTTTGCCGGTTGGGCCTATGAACCGGAAGCGCCCCTTGCCGATGCGATTTTCGACAAACCCTTGGATGTCAGGTATGCCAATACGGAGCTGTTGACCAAGCGCAACGAAAGGCTTGCTTCGGGCTTGAATGTGGATACCCTGTATGCCATGTGGGATGCTTCTCAACCCGGTTGCAGAAGCGGTATTCTGTATCTTGATCTGGATGCCGCGATTCTCGACCTGGCGACGGTCTCGTTCTTCCAGAATGTGGACGGAGTCGAAACGAAGGTGCTCGAAGTCGGCTCGGATGGGGCTAGCATTCCGTTCGGGGCGAAGCGTTCTTCGGGCAACATTACCAATTACATTGGTGACAACATTTACTTTACTCGCGTAGAAGTCACGCCGAAACCTGGTGTCACTCTCGCGCAGAACTACACGGTCTCTTACGTGAACGTATCTGACGCGGATGCCGAAGAACATGCCCTGCCGACCGTTGCGGGTGGCGCAGAAACCTTGTTCGACGATAATATCATCATTTCTGTGACGGGACTTTCTCGCAATGATTACACTGTCGCCTACCACGAAAATGCTGGCGATGTTCCCGTGTTCTATGGCGAACACTGGGCTGCAAGCGCTACATACGGCGTGGGCGATACGCTGAGCGAAAGCGTGTATCGCACCGACAAGTGCCTTGCGGGCTGGACGTTCGATGTGAATTCTGCCGACGGACTTGTGTATAGGACGCTGGATGCGGACTTCATCGGCGAACTCGAGATGCGCGAAATCGATGGCGACATCGACCTCTATGCCGTCTGGAGTGACGACAATGCCGCATGCGAATCCCCGATCCAGAATGTCATGGTAACGCTCTCCGACGAATTGCAGGGCAAGGCCACGGTCGAACTCTTGCAGGATGTGGAAGGCGAAACTAGGGTGGCGGCGGTTGTCGGAGATGAGGGTGTCTCGATTCCGAAGGTGACGACCCGCGCTGTTGACATAAATGGCAATACCGAATATCTGGGCGAGTTCGTTTACTTCTCCGGACTCCGCGTGGTCCCCGCGACCGGCTATGCCCTCGACAATACGGTCAATCCTTCTTACAAGGTGGGAGACGAAGCCGAGGTGGAAATGACTGCTGAACCGCAGCCCTGGTACATGACCGAAGACGCTGTCGTCTCGGCTGCAGTCAATGCCGTGAGCTACGAACTTGCCCTGGACGAAAATGCGAATGGCGCGAATGTGTTCTATATGGGAGAACCCTTGGCCAGCGTTTCTGTCAAGGTGTCGGACGACGAGGCGGCAAGGACCCTGCCTGCAAACCTCTACCGTGCCGATGCCTGCTTCGTGGGCTGGAGCTTCAGCGAGACGGCGACGACGGGCTTCACGATGTTCGATGCCGATGTCGCCTTGGCTTACGAGGATGCCGGAACGTCCACGCTCTATGCGGTTTGGGATGCAAACTGCCAGCAGACGGTCTATACGGTCACTTCTGCCGACAAGGGCAAGGGCGTGCTGACGCTTGCACAGGGAACGCGCGCGTTTGAGGTGGGCGACGGTCTCTCGGTCCCGGCGGTTGGTGACGGGCTCGAATTCGTGGCCTCGTTTGCTCCTGCTACGGGTTATGCCTATGACGCGGATGCGAACCTCGCGGTTCTCGATGCCAATGGCGTTTCGCTCGGTGAACTTGAAGATGGTGCTTTGATGGTTAACCAGACGGTCTCTATCAAGGCGCTCGGGCTTGCCGAAAGCGAATACACGATTACGTTCAACGTGAATGCGGGCGGTGCTCCGGTCTACTACGGGACTCCCGCCGATGGCGCGGCTCCGGCATACACCTACAAGGTGGCCGAACCGAAGGCTTTCCCGACGGACTTCTACCGCACGGATGCATGTCTTACGGGCTGGCGCGCGACGGAGGCTCCTGTCGAAGGCGAAACGCTGTTCCATGAGTTTGACGCTGCGTTTGTCGAGGCGGTTGCCGAAATCCCGAGCTACACGGGAACGCTCTATGCCGTTTGGGGAACCTGCGCTACGACGAACAACGTGACGGTCGCCCAGTACGCTCCCGAGATGGGCTCGCTCTCTCTCGTGCAGCGCGATGCGGACGGCGAAATCGTCAATAGCACAGAAATCACGGACGAGGCGGTCACGCTTCCGCTCGGCAAGGGCGATGTCGCCTTTACGGTCGAGTTTGTCGCGAATCCGGGCTACTCGATGGTCGCGAACAGCTACTTCTACACGGTGGATGCAAACGGCAACAGCCTTGCTGCCCTTGTGAATAATCGGCTGACACTTGCGGGCAACACGGTCGTGAAGGCGCCTGCCAAGCTGTCTACCTACGAAATCGCGTTCGACGTGAATGTCGAATCCCCGGAAAAGTTCTTCGGCAGCTCCTGGCGTTCTTCCGGCAAATTTGATGTGACGCAGGGCGAGGACGCTCGCGCCTTCCCGATGCAGGTCTATCGCGTGGGCTACAAACTGGTCGGCTGGTCTATCGAAAAGACGGACAATGCGGACGTCTATACGGCATTTGACGAGGAACTCGCCAAGGATCTCTCTGCGACGCAGCGCACTACACTCTATGGCGTGTGGGTCACGGACGATAATCAGGAAACTTACACGGTGTCCCTGTATAATGCCAATGCCGGCAAGGTCAGCGTTTCGCAGTCCGCGGATGGCATACAGACGAACTTCGAAATCGGAAATGACGGGCTTGTGGTTCCTGCTGTGAGCGAAGGCCTCCTGTTCAATACGGGTGTGACGCTCAATTCGGGCTACTTCGCGAACGGCAGCAGCCTCTACGTGGTCGATGCCGAAGGGACCCGTTTGGAATCGCTCGTGAACGGCGTGCTGAACGTGAATGCCGACAAGATTCTTGAAATCCCGGTCGAAAGCGACGGCGCCCAGTTCGTGTTTGTCGAAAATACTAGGGCCCGCGTGTTCTACGAGAACGGCTGGAACAACAAGGGATTCTTTGCGCTCGATGGCGAGACGGATTTCCCGAGGGGCCTGCTCCGCACGGATGCCGAACTCCTTGGTTGGGCATTCTCGCGCAACGGTTCCAAGTATTATGAACGCTACGACGAAGATTTCGTGGCTGATCTCCGCAACGCCCGTGTGCTTGGCTTGCCGGTAGACACACTCTATGCGGTGTGGGACGAGTATGCGACGGTTGACAAGGAACTTGTGAAGAGCGAGGGCGACAGGACTGGTTCGTTCTTTATCAGCCAGACGGTGAACGACATGATGACGGATCCAATCGAAGTGACGGCGGCCGGTATCGAAATCCCGCGCAGCGAGAAGGGCATCACTTTCAACGTGACCTACGAGGTGATACCGGGTTACCGCATCGATTCCGAATCTGCCATTACGAAGTCCGACGCTACGGGCGAGGTCCTTGGCTCTACGGCGAACGGCGGCTCCCTGGTCATGGGCCAGGAACAGAGTCTTTCGCTTGGTGCGTCTGTCGCTGCCATCCCGTACAGGTTCACTTACGATGTGAACGGTGGCGATGCGAACGTGTTCTATGGCGATGGCTGGTTCAGTTCGGACGAGAAGACTCTTGACGATGAATCGGTGGCACTCCCGAACAACATCTACCGTGCCGATGCGAAACTCGTGGGATGGTCCTTCGACTCCGATGCTTCGGAAGGCTCGTTCGACCTTACCTCCGACCTGGTACGCGACGTAAGCGTCTCCAACGAGGTGCGCACGCTCTATGCGGTGTGGGAACCGGCCGAAGTCGAAACCTACACGGTGTCGTTTGCGAATACGAACGTGGGAAGCCTCGTGCTCACCCAGGATGTCGAGGATACTACGGTGTCGTTTACCGTGGCCGATTCGGGCCTCGTGGTGCCGGTAGTGCAGGGAGGCCTGAAGTTCAAGGCGGCCTACACGCTCAAGGCGGGCTTCTCGGGCTCTACCGATTCGCTCTATGTGGTGGATGACATCAGCGGTCTCCTGACTTCTCTTGCCGATGGTGAACTCACCGTGGCCGAGGACGTGACGCTTGCGATTCCGACGGAAGGGGAAACCTTCGACGTCGTCTTCCATGCGAACCGCGACAAGGATGTCCTCTTCTACGGCAGCGACTGGAAGAACTCTGCCTCGTACAAGCTTGACGACAGCACGGTCTCGATTCCGCTGCCTGCCTACCTCTACACGGCAAGTGCCTGCATGGTGGGCTGGAGCCTTGACAGCAAGGGCGAAGGGGAGGCCTATACGGAATTCTCTAGCGAACTTGCCGATGCCCTGCTCTCCCTCGAAAAGACGGATGCCTACGACCTCTATGCCGTATGGGGTTCCGGAGAAGCCTGCGACGACATGTACAACCGCGTGGCTCTCCAGAGCGCAAACGGAACGGTCAAGCTTGTAGAAATTGCGGAACAGCGCGAAATCGAACATGAATTTGCGAAGGACAATACGATTATCCTGCCGAAGACCGTGAACGGCAACATGCTCCGCGTAGAGTCCGTACCGGATTCGAGCTTTGTGCTGGATTCCCTTGTGATGGTGCGTCTCGGTGGTGACGAACGCCTTGCGACGTTTGAAGGTGGTGTCCTGCCGTTCAATCTCGCTGAAGCTTCGTTGGTGGCTTACTTTGGTAAGGCGAACCGCACGGATATCGAATTCGTGAAGCCCGTGGTTACGCAGGCGGGTAATGCGGTCCAGTTCGCCTTTGCGACCAGCGAGTTCGAGGTGACCCGCAAGGTCTCTGCGCGCGTCATTCTTGAAACGGAGGCTGGCGAATCCGTGGCCGATACGGTCATTGCCGATTCCATCGTTCCGCCCTACAGCGGAGTCTGGCAGATGTTCCCGCTCTCCGCCGACAAGTATGTGCTGACGGCGTTGCTCTACGATTCGAAGGACACGGTCGAAACGTCGGAACGCTTCGAGGTGAAGGCTGAGATTGCCGCCGTCGCCGAAGATGGCTGGCAGATGATTTCGCTCGTGAACCTCGACAAGGATGCCATGAAGTGGGACGATGACGACGCCAAGTTCTACTGGTGGGACGAATCCTCGGCCATGGGCGATTTCTGGCAGTATAGGGAATACTCTCCGGAAGACGAAATCGAACCGACCCGTGGTTATTGGTATAGCTCTCTCGAAGGCCGCCCGCTTGTGCTCAAGCCTGCAACCGATGAGAGTGTGATGGACAACGTTGTCTGGAACCTCGACAGCATCAACAGCGGCTGGAACCTGGTTGCGAACCCCTACGGCTTTAACCTGAACGTCTATGGCGACAGGCCAAACGAGAACCTCGATGCTGCAGAGAAGTCCGAGGTGAACTTCTGGCGCTGGAATCCCGATGCCGGACGGTATGAACCGGCGGTCGTTATCAAGCCTTACGAAGCTGTCTGGGCCGAAGTCCACCATTCCATGGAATGGGTGCTGCCTGTGAAACCTGATTTTACCTCCAGGGATACTTCCGGGCTGGATTCTCTCGAATCCCCGCTCAGCAAGCGCTTCCTTGCGAAGGCCACAAGCAACAGGGACTGGAGACTCCAGGCTATACTCTCCGACAAGAAGGGAAAAGTGGATTCCTGGAACATCCTCGGTGCATCGACAAGGCCGTTTGTCGCGAAGGAGCCGCCTGCAGGCATGGGCGACCACGTGAACCTCTCCATTGTGGATGGCGAACGTATGCTCGCGACATCCGTGAGGGCTCCGGCCGACGAACTGGAATGGTCCGTGGAACTCAGCGCGACCTCCGACCGCGTGGGCGAGCTCTCGTTCAAGGGTGTCGAATCCCTGCGCGAGGTCGGCCTCAAGGTATTCGTGACGGTCGACGGCAAGACGACGGAAATGCACGGGGGTGAAACCCTGCGCGTGGAGCTGGGGGCCTTTGCGAAGAAGGCGACGGTCCGCGTGGCTCCGGCTGCGAAGGTGGTTGCGAGCTTCAGTATCGACGCCCTCCGCTACGTGAAGTCGGGCGCGAATGTGGGAGTCACCTTCGAGGCTAGCGATGGCCTCGCGGGTAGCCGTACGGTTGTCGATATCCTCGACATGGGCGGCAAGGTGGTTTCTAGCCGCAGCGCGACGACGCTTGCCGGTGTGAACCAGCTGGTCCTCGATGCTCCGAAACCGGGCCTCTACATGCTCCGCGTGCGTGCGGGTAGCCAGATGAAGGCCGGCCGAATCATGGTGAAATAGGCCCAAAGCGCAAAAAAACAGCATTAAGGCCCGCCTGCCTAGGCGGGCTTTTCCGTTGGCCTCCGTATTTGCCACCATTGCCCTATTTTTCTAAATTTGGGCGCACTATGACAAAGGCTAAATTCATCAAATTCATCATTGCGTCGATACTTGCTATCGCCGCTCTCTTCTTGCCCTACGAATCCCTCGGATTCGATGCAGCAAGCCCCATGGGACCCCTGAACCCGCTCGAAATCCGCGTCATCGGCGTTTTCGTCATGGCCGCTCTTTTCTGGATCCTGCAACCGTTCCCGATCTGGTCCACCTCGATGCTTGTCATCGTGCTCATGATTGTCACGATGTCCGATTCGTCGCTCGCCCCGTTCCGCGTGGACGGTGTGACGATGATTAGCCACAAGTCCATCATGGCGACCTTTGCAAACCCCATCATCATGCTCTTCCTGGGTGGGTTCTTCCTTGCTGCCGCCGCCACCAAGTACAAGATGGACTTGAACCTGGCCCGCGTGCTCCTGAAGCCCTTCGGCAAGAACCCGAAGTTCGTGCTCCTCGGCCTCATGCTCATTACGGCTGTGTTCTCGATGTTCATGAGCAATACCGCTACCGCAGCCATGATGCTTGCCATCCTCGCCCCGGTGCTCAAGCTCTTTGACGAAGACGATCGCGGTAAGGCTGCTTTTGCCCTTGCTATTCCGCTCGGTGCCAACATCGGTGGTATGGGTACCCCGATCGGCACGCCTCCTAACGCCATCGCCCTTGGTGCCCTGAACGATGCCGTTGCCCGTGGTGACCTTGTCGCGAACCCGGTGACCTTCGGCCAGTGGATGGCTTTCGGTATTCCGTACGTGATTATTTTGATGGTGGTTGCTTGGCTCCTGCTCGTGAAGATTTACCCGATCAAGATGAAGCAGATGGTCCTGAATATTGAAGGTGCCGGCAAGTTCGATACGAGCCCCAAGGCTATCATCGTTTACATTACCTTTGTCGTGTGTGTGCTTTTGTGGGTGACGGGCAAGAATGTTCACGGTATCAACGATAACGCAATTGCGATGATCCCGATGGCCGTGTTTGCCCTTACCGGCGTGATTACCAAGAAGGATTTGAATGCGATGAGCTGGGACGTGCTCTGGCTCGTGGCTGGTGGTTTTGCCCTGGGTGTTGGCCTCAATGCGACTGGCCTTGCCGCTCACCTTATCAAGACGATCCCGTTTGCAAGCTGGTCTCCGCTTGCTCTCATGGTCGGCTGCGGTATCATTTGCTTGTTCATGGCGAACTTCATGAGCCATACCTCTACGGCTACGCTTTTGGTCCCGATTCTTTGTGCTGTGGGCATCGCTTGCCAAGACAACCTCGTTGGCCTCGGTGGCGTGACCGCTCTCCTCGTTTCCGTTGCGTTTGCTAGCTCTCTCGGCATGAGCCTCCCGATTTCGACTCCGCCTAACGCCCTTGCGCATGCGACGGGCTATACGGATACGCGCGGTATGGCGATTACGGGTGTTGTCATGGGACTGGTCGGTCTGGTTCTCTCTTGGGGAATGATGATTTTCCTCGCCCATGTGAACTTCTTTGGTACGCCGGCGCCGAAGGCTGCTGATAAGGTCGCAGAGCCTGCCGCAGTGACCAAGGTTGTGGAACAGCCTGCTCCGGAAGCACCTGCTGCCGTAGTCGCAGATTCTTCTGTTGTTGATACTACTGCTGTTGATAGCGCGGCTGTCGATTCTGCCGCTGTTGCTGATTCCGCAGTTGTTGATAGCAACGCTGCTGTCGTGGATAGCGCCGCTGCTGCTCAGGCTACTGCCGATAGTGCTGCTGCGAAGGCCGCTGCTGATAGTGCCGCTGCCGCCCAGGCTACTGCCGATAGTATTGCCGCTGCTCAAGCCAAGGCCGACTCCATCGAGAAGGTGAAGGCTGCCGAAGCCGCTGCTCTCGTTGCCGCTGCTGCCGCTAAGAAAGCCCAGCAGGATAGCATCGCCGCCGTGAAGAAGGCCAAGGCCGACAGCGTCGCCGCCGCCAAGAAGGCTGCTGCCGAAGCCAAGAAGGCAGAAGCAGAAAAGAAGAAGGCAGAAGCCGCTGAAGCCAAGAAGAAAGCTGCTGAAGAAAAGAAGGCCGCTGCCGCCGCTAAGAAAGCCCAGCAGGATAGCATCGCTGCCGTGAAGAAGGCCAAGGCCGATAGTGTTGCCGCCGCCAAGAAGGCTGCCGCCGAAGCAAAGAAGGCAGAAGAGGCCAAGAAGAAGGCCGAAGCCGCAGAAGCTAAGAAGAAAGCTGCCGAAGAGAAGAAGGCTGCCGCTGCCGCAAAGAAGGCTCAGCAGGATAGCGTCGCTGCCGTGAAGAAGGCCAAGGCCGATAGTGTCGCCGCCGCCAAGAAGGCTGCTGCCGAAGCCAAGAAGGCAGAAGAGGCCAAGAAGAAGGCCGAAGCCGCAGAAGCTAAGAAGAAAGCTGCTGAAGAGAAGAAGGCCGCTGCTGCCGCGAAGAAGGCTCGGCAGGATAGCATTGCCGCAGTGAAGAAGGCCGAAGCCGCAGAAGCTAAGAAGAAAGCTGAAGAAGAAAAGAAGGCTGCCGCTGCCGCAAAGAAGGCTCAGCAGGATAGCATCGCCGCCGTGAAGAAGGCCAAGGCCGATAGCGTCGCCGCCGCCAAGAAGGCTGCAGCCGAAGCCAAGAAGGCAGAAGAGGCCAAGAAGAAGGCCGAAGCCGCAGAAGCTAAGAAGAAAGCTGCTGAAGAGAAGAAGGCCGCTGCTGCCGCGAAGAAAGCCCAGCAGGATAGCATCGCCGCCGTGAAGAAGGCCAAGGCCGATAGTGTTGCCGCCGCCAAGAAGGCTGCCGCCGAAGCAAAGAAGGCAGAAGAGGCCAAGAAGAAGGCCGAAGCCGCAGAAGCTAAGAAGAAAGCTGCTGAAGAGAAGAAGGCCGCTGCTGCCGCGAAGAAGGCCCAACAGGATAGCATCGCTGCAGTGAAGAAGGCCAAGGCCGACAGCGTCGCCGCCGCCAAGAAGGCTGCCGCCGAAGCAAAGAAGGCGGAAGAGGCCAAGAAGAAGGCTGAAGCCGCTGAAGCTAAGAAGAAAGCTGCTGAAGAGAAGAAGGCCGCTGCCGCCGCTAAGAAAGCCCAGCAGGATAGCATCGCCGCTGTGAAGAAGGCCAAGGCCGACAGCGTCGCCGCCGCCAAGAAGGCTGCCGCCGAAGCAAAGAAGGCGGAAGAGGCCAAGAAGAAGGCTGAAGCCGCTGAAGCTAAGAAGAAAGCTGCTGAAGAGAAGAAGGCCGCTGCCGCCGCTAAGAAAGCCCAGCAGGATAGCATCGCCGCTGTGAAGAAGGCCAAGGCTGATAGCATCGCCGCCGCCAAGAAGGCTGCCGCCGAAGCTAAGAAGGCCGAGGAAGCCAAGAAGAAGGCTGACGAAGCTGCTGCCAAGAAGAAGGCTGCCGAAGAAAAGAAGGCTGCCGCTGCCGCAAAGAAGGCCCAGCAGGATAGCATCGCCGCAGTGAAGAAGGCCAAGGCCGATAGCGTCGCCGCTGCCAAGAAGGCTGCTGCCGAAGCCAAGAAGGCAGAGGAAGCCAAGAAGAAGGCTGACGAAGCTGCTGCCAAGAAGGCCGAAGCCGAAGCAAAGAAGGCAGAGGCCGAAGCCAAGAAGGCCGAAGCAGAGGCTAAGAAGGCCGAGGCTGAGGCGAAGAAGGCAGAAGCTGAGGCTGCTAAAGCTCAGGCAGAAGCAAAGAAGGCGGAAGCATCCGCTCCGGCCCCTGCCGCAAAGCCCGCTGAAGCACCGAAGGCTGCTGCACAGCCTGCGGCTAAGCCCGCTGCTGCAAAGCCCGCCGCGCAGCCGGCTGCTAAACCTGCTCCCGCCAAGAAGTAATTCTAGCTGGAATCCAGTTTCAAAAGGACGCCTGACGGCGCCCTTTTTTTGTTGTTTTACCTCGCGTACCTGAAAAAACATTATATTTGTGACAGCACAAACGTAAAAATGCAGGTATGAATATGAAAAAATGGCTCGGAACGCTTATGTTGTTGTCTGTCATGGGCTTAATGGCGTGTGACGGAAATGGGGCGAACAAGGATGTCGACGATTGCGACGAAAACCCGGCGGACTGCCAGGTTCCGGAAGATCCCGTTGACGGGGAAGAGTAGCTGACCCCTTTACATTTTTTGTTTTTCCCCGTTGCAAGACGGGGTTCTTTATTCTATATTTGCGCAAGTTTAAAACGACAGAACTTTAGCTGGTCAAAGATGATTTTGCACATGATGAATAAGGCAAAGGCACCTTGCGGAACGGACGGTTCCGATGCAGTTAAAGTTTTTCCGTTTTCTGATTTTGATTTTGCTGAACCATTTGGTTCGGCATTTTTTTTACCCAGCGTCAAAGCGACGCTCACCCCCTATGTCACCCTGGAGCGTAGCGATAGGGTCCAGGGCTGTTTAACACAAGAGTTTAATAATTAGTTCAACGGAGATAAAAAATGAAGATTGAAGGCATCGACAAAGTCCTTATCATCGGTTCTGGCCCGATCGTGATCGGTCAGGCTTGCGAATTCGACTATTCCGGCACCCAGGCTTGCAAGGCCCTGCGCGAACAGGGTTACAAGATCGTGCTCGTGAACTCCAACCCGGCTACCATCATGACCGACCCGGTCATGGCCGATGCCACCTACATCGAACCGCTGAACGTCGCCCGCCTCACCCAGATTATCGAAAAGGAACGCCCGCAGGCCCTCCTCCCGAACTTGGGCGGTCAGACCGGCCTGAACCTCGCCTCTGCTCTGAGCAAGGCCGGCGTGCTGGACAAGTACGGCGTGAAGGTCATCGGTGTGAACCTCGACGCTATCGAACGCGGCGAAGACCGTGAAATCTTCAAGGAAACCATGCAGAAGCTCGGCATCGACACCCCGCGCTCCGGCATTTGCCACTCCGTGGAAGAAGCCGAAAAGATCGTTGCTGAAATCGGCTACCCGGTGGTGGTCCGTCCGGCATACACCATGGGCGGTGCAGGTGGTGGTTTCTGCTATAACGTGGAAGAACTCCGCACCATTTGCTCCAACGGTCTTGAACTCTCGATGACGCACCAGTGCCTCATCGAAGAATCTATCCTCGGTTGGGAAGAGCTGGAAGTCGAAGTCGTGCGCGATTCCAAGAACCAGATGATCGCCATCTGCTTCATCGAAAACATCGACCCGGTGGGCGTGCATACCGGCGACTCCTTCTGCGCAGCCCCGTTCCTCACCATCGACAAGAAGCTCGAAGAAGAACTGAAGGAAAAGGCCTTCAAGATTGTGGAATCCATCGGCGTGATTGGCGGTACCAACGTACAGTTCGCTCACGACCCGAAGACCGGCCGCGTGGTGATTATCGAAATCAACCCGCGTACCTCTCGCTCCTCCGCCCTTGCTTCCAAGGCTACCGGCTTCCCGATCGCTCTCATTTCTGCAAAGCTCGCCGCAGGCCTCACCCTCGACCAGATTCCGTACTGGCGCGATGGAAGCCTCGAAAAGTACACCCCGAGCGGTGACTACGTGGTGCTCAAGTTCGCTCGCTGGGCATTCGAAAAGTTCCGCGGTGTGGATGACTGCCTCGGCACCCAGATGAAGGCTGTGGGCGAAGTCATGGCTATCGGCAAGACCTACAAGGAAACCCTCCAGAAGGCTATCCGCGGTCTCGAAAACGGTCGTTCCGGCCTCGGCTTTGCGAAGGACTTCAACAAGAAGAGCAAGGAAGAACTCCTCGAAATGCTCAAGACCCCGAGCTCCGAACGTCACTTCCAGATGTACGAAGCTATCCGCAAGGGTGCAACCGACGAAGAAATCTTCGCCGCCACCTACGAAAAGGCCTACTTCGTGCAGCAGATGCGCGAACTCGTGGAACTCGAAGAAGAAATGCTCAAGACTCCGGGGCGCCTGCCTTCCGATGAACTCCTCATCAAGGCCAAGAAGGACGGCTTCAGCGACAAGTACATCGCGAAGATTCTCGGCATCCGCGAAAAGGACGTGCGCAAGAAGCGTACCGAACTCGGCGTGGTCGAAGGCTGGTGCGCAGTGCCGGTGAGCGGCGTGAAGGACCAGTACTACTACTACAGCACCTACAACTGCAAGGACGAATCTACCGCTTCCACGAATCCGAAGAAGATCATGATTCTCGGCGGTGGCCCGAACAGAATCGGTCAGGGTATCGAATTCGACTACTGCTGCTGCCACGCTGCCATGGCCCTCCGCGAGATGGGTTACGAAACCATCATGGTGAACTGCAACCCCGAAACGGTTTCTACCGACTACGATACCAGCGACAAGCTGTACTTCGAACCGGTCTGCCTCGAAGACGTTCTTCAGATTTACCACAAGGAAAAGCCGGCTGGCGTGATCGTGCAGTTCGGTGGCCAGACTCCGCTGAACATCGCCCGCGCCCTCTCCGACGAAGGCGTCAAGATTCTCGGTACCAGCATCGACTCCATCGACATCGCCGAAGACCGCGACCTGTTCCGCAAGATGATGGACCAGCTCGGCATCCCGATGCCGGAAAGCGGCATGGCCACCAACATCGACGAAGCCCTCGCTTGCGTCAAGCAGATCGGTGGCTACCCGGTGATGATCCGCCCGAGTTTCGTGCTTGGCGGCCGCGGCATGGAAGTCATCTACGACGAAGCCATGCTCCGCGAATACGTGGCGAAGGCCGTGGGCGTGACCCCGGACCGTCCGCTCCTCATCGACCGCTTCCTCCACAACGCTCTCGAATGCGAAGCCGACGCCCTCTCCGACGGCGAACACGTTTACATCCCGTCCGTGATGGAACACGTGGAACTTGCCGGTGTCCACTCCGGTGACTCCGCCTGCATCATCCCGCCGGTGACCATCACCAAGGAAAACCTCGCGACCATCAAGGATTATACCCGCAAGATTGCCGAAGCTCTCCACGTTTGCGGCCTCATGAACATGCAGTACGCTATCGAAGACGGCAAGGTGTTCGTCCTCGAAGCTAACCCGCGCGCAAGCCGCACGGTGCCTCTGGTCTCCAAGGTTTGTAACACCCAGATGGCCCGCCTCGCTACGCGCCTCATGCTCGGTGCGAAGCTCGAAGACTTGAAGCTCAAGGACAAGAAGTTCAACCACCACGGCGCCAAGGAAGCCGTGTTCCCCTTCGATAAGTTCCCGAAGGTGGACCCGGTGCTCGGCCCCGAAATGCGCTCCACCGGCGAAGTGCTCGGCCTCTCCGACGACTACGCCCTCGCTTACTACAAGAGCCAGGAAGCCGCAGGTTCCTTCCTTCCGAACGAAGGTGCCGTGCTCATCAGCCTCTCCGACAAGGTTAACTTGTCTGAACAGGCTATCGAAATCGGCAAGGAATTCCAGAAGCTCGGCTTCAAGATCTACGCTACCGAAGGCACCGCCAAGTTCTACGAGAAGGCCGGCGTGAAGTGCGAAGTGGTGAACAAGATCGCCGAAGGCCGCCCGAACGTCCTCGACATCATCCTGAACAAGCAGGTGAACCTCATCATCAACACGCCGTGGGCAAAGCGCGACGCCATCAAGGACGAAAGCGCCATCCGTAAGGCCGCCATCAAGTACAAGGTTCCTTACATCACGACCCTCGCCGGTGCCTACAACACCGTCAAGGGCATCGCCGCTGCTCGTAACGGCCATGGCGCTGTGAAGAGCCTGCAAGAGTACCACGCTTCTATTGAAGAAGTGTAATCTCCTAACAAGCGAGTAAACATTAAAGACCGTAGCAATAAAATGCTGCGGCCTTTTTTTGCATAAGTTGTTTATGAAATCATTTACATCTCGTCCGCGAGTTCTTTGGAAAATTCTTGAATGGACCGAACTGGGACCAGCGGAAAGTCGATGCTTTTCAGAATATCGAAATGCCGATTGTTAGAAACGATGTATTCTGCCATTCCGCCGTGGGCCTGTACATCTGCAGCTTGCGCAGGTGGGAGAGGTATGTGTCGTAGGTGTATTTCGACAGCGTGCTCGCCTTGGATTCCACAATCGCACGCGTCTCGGCGTAAAAGTCGCTCATTGGTTGCCCCTTATGGCTTACATGCGTTCAAAAGCCATCGTTTAGATTATCTCTGTACAAATGTCATCTAGAATCTCAGATTTGAATTGAACAATCCCAAAGTCCTAAATTGTTTTCAGTAACTGCAATAGGTTCTTGTCTGAGGATTTGGTTCTCCTCGTCCCGAACTCGACAAAGTGGTTTTGTACGCAGTAGAAATTCAGGAGTTTTTTCTTGTTTTCGCATTCCAAGACGCAAAGAACTCCACCGACCCCGTGCTGCATAAGCAGAATTGTTCGTTCCCGGTAATTGAGTCGTTCGGCCCTGCCTGGAAATGAGACCGGACAGGTCTTCTTCCAAGGGTGCGTTACCCAGATATTCTCTGATGTTTAAGACGAAGTAAGTTCTAGAATCCATATTTTTTTCGGAGCAGTGAAAGCTTTCTTAAACCGGATGTACCGCTAAGAACTTCTGCCTTGACACGACTCCTGGAAACAGGATTCTTTAACGAGCGCGCGACAGCGTTAACGAAGGACTTGACTTGCTTGGTCCCTGTCACTGTGAAACTGTTTTTTATGCTCGATGTAGCCATTGATGGTGTCCTCTAGCGAAATATACATTTATCAAATTCAAAAATCAAGTCTGCGCGTATCTTCATGTTTTTAGGCTTCCATCTTCAAAGCCGCGTCACCCTGCCGGGACGTTTATCTTGAACTTTTCCATCTCGCGGTCGATGACCTTGTTGGAGTAGTTCGCGTAAATGAGCGTCGTCTGGATGTTGGCATGGCCGAGCACCTTAGAGATCACCTCGATGGGCACCCCGAAGGAGACGCACGAGGTGGCGAAGGTGTGGCGCGCGATGTGCGCGTGCAGGTGGCTGTGGAAGTCCAGCTTCTTGGCGGCGGCGCGGAGGTTCTTGTTGAACGTGGAGTTGTCCACCACGTGCAGGGCCGTCTCGCCCGTGCCCTCGAGAAGGGCCAGCGCCTGGGCGGGGATTGGGATGTAGACCTGCGCGCCGGTCTTCTGCGTGAAGATGCGTATCTTGCCGTTGTGGATGTCGTGCGGGGTGAGCGCCCGGAGGTCCGAGAAGCGCAGGCCCGTGAAGCACGAGAAGAGGAAAGCCCGCAGCGCCTCGCGCTCGGAGAAGTTGAGCTGCTCGGAACGTTCCCTGAAGCCGGAGTACAGCTTTTCGAGTTCGTCTATTTCCAGGAACTCGCGGCGGTTGCGGACCTTCTTGAGCGGAAAGTCCCGCATGGGGTCGCGGCGCATCTTGCGCCTGCGGAGCAGTTCCCTGATGAACATCCGGAGTATGGAAAGCGAGCGGTAGATGCAACCGGCGCTGTTCTTGCGCGCGTGCATGAAGTCGATGTAGCCGAAGACGAACGCCTCGGTGATGTCGCGGCATTCCGCCGTGGGCCTGTACATCTGCAGCTTGCGCAGGTGGGAGAGGTATGTGTCGTAGGTGTATTTCGACAGCGTGCTCGCCTTGGATTCCACAATCGCACGCGTCTCGGCGTAAAAGTCGCTCATTGGTTGTCCCTTATGGCTTACATGCGTTCAAAAGCCATCGTTTAGATTATCTCTGTACAAATGTACACTATTTTTGTGTAGTTGTCAATAGGTTCCTTAGTTTTTGACTTTTTTACGTCTTGTATTCCGCGATAGACTCCATCAACTTATCGAAGTCGCTTTTGTAATTGGCGTCGCGGATTATCCTGAATTTGTCGTATTCGCCTTCCGCGAATGCCTTGGCAATTTCGTGTGTGACCTTGCCCTTGTCCTCGAGAATGTCGCGCTCGTTGAATTGGAGAAATGCGTTTAGCTTTTCCACCCAGTCCTTCATGTACATGACCTGGCTGCGTTTCGCCTGCAGTTCGGCGAAGTCCAGATACATGGTGACAATCCTGTTCAGGGTGTCAATTTCTTCTTGCGACAGGTAGTTCTTGGCGATGGAAACGTCTGGCTTGCGTATGTCGCCGTTGGGGGCGTTTTTCCATGTCGTGAGCCCCATGTTCACCTTTTTGCTGTCTGCACGTGAGTATATGATTTCTGCTGCGGTCTGGTGCGTTACAGCATAATGCATCTTGTTCTGCACTGTTGCGAAGAAATCCTGCGTAATTTGGCTGTCAGGGCTGTAGTCTGCGCTGCATCGGGCGTAGATGTCCGTGATTTTTTGGTAAAAACGGCGCTCGCTAGCCCGGATTTCGCGGATGCGTTCTAGCTGCTCCTCGAAGTAGTCCTTGCCAAAGAAGTTCTGCGGATTCTTCAGGCGCTCGTCGTTCATGGCGAAGCCCTTGATTATGTATTCCTTCAGGACTTGCGTCGCCCAGATGCGGAACATGGTCGCCTTTTTGGAGTTGATGCGGTAGCCTACTGCGATGATAGCATCGAGATTGTAGATGTTGACGAACTTTGTTTGTTCCTTGCCAACCATCGCTCCATGGGGAGTGGTTGTTTCCATTTTGGAAACTACCACTTTTTCGTTCAATTCGCCATCGGCAAAGATATTCTTCAGGTGCTTTGAAATGGCCGCCTTCTGCACATCGAATAGTTCGGCCATCTTGGCCTGGGTGAGCCATAAGTTCTCGTTTTGCAACAGAATTTCGACCTTGACTTCTGCATTATCGGTTTTGTATAGTAAAATCTCTTTCATACTACACAAATGTATACTATTTTTGTGTAGTTGTCAATAGGTTCCTTAAAAAATTTCCAATAAAGAAGCCCTGGAAGTGGTCGGTTCAGGGCGAAAAAAGCGATTTGTCTTTCATTCGTTAGTTTTTCTCTACCTTTTTCTCGATGCTTTTAATCGAGTCAAGGAAAGCTTTTTCTACCGAGGAAAGGGTCTTCTGTTGATACTTGCGATATTCGCCTGTAGCCTTGTCGACTGCTTGCTCGTGGGAAATGGAGCCGTTGCCTTGTAGAAGTTTTTCTCCGCCGGCGGTGAGTATTTGGTCCAGATGCTTGGACCAGTCGGACATGGTCATCGGCTCGTGCCGTTCTGCCTTGCGTTCGGCGAAGTCCAGGTAACCGGATACAATCTGCCCCATGGCCCGGAGCTCACGCTCGTCTAGATAGTTTTTGGCAATCAGCGCATCTTGAAGGCTTGGCTTGTCGCCGGAAAATGTTGTGAGCCCCATGAACGCCTTTTCTGCGTCAGCTCGGCTGTAGATGACTTAAAAATTGGTCAATTTAGTCAAATTTCCCGTAAATTCGGAATTTCCGAATTTTCTCATCACTTGTGACTCAATGAGTTCGCCTTCCACGAAGATGTTCTTGATGTGCTCGTTGATGGTCGATTTGGACTTGCCGAAAAGGGTTGACATCTGGTCCTGCGTGAGCCAGGCGGTCTCGTCCTCAAAACGGACCTCAACGTTGATTGTTTCGTCGTCTGTCCTGAATATGACAATTTCGTTTTCCTTTTCGTTTTTCATACTACACAAATGTATACTATTTTGACGCGGATGTCAATAGGTTACTTAAAAAATTTCCAATAAAGAAGCCCTGGAACGGTTGTTTCAGGGCGATGAGGAAAGTTGCCTTAGGCGACCTCTATGTCAAGTTTTCCTTCTGTGTACCGCTTGACAACAGAATTGAGCAGAGTCTGGTAAGGGATGCCCACGCGTTCGGCTTTTGCCTTGAACGCCTCCAGGACGCCGGGGTCGAAACTTGTACCGACCTTGGACTTTCTCGCTTTTTTTGCTGCACGTTGCTTTGAGGCCGCAATGGCCTTAGTCAGTGCGCCCGGTCCGCTAAACGAAAGACCGTTCTTCTCGGCCCACTTGTGATCCGCTAGTTCTTGGGCTTCGGTGCGGTTCTCGAAGTATGCGGCCTTTTTGGCTGCGTCTCGTTCGATTTCGTCAATTTTTCCCATTGTTTGTCCCTCAACTTGAAAGCGGTTGTCTACAATATATGATATTATCTTGATAATGTCAAGATTTATTTTAAGAAAAGACCTTGTCCGAGCCCGGTGCTGGAGCGCCTGCTGTGGACCAGCCCTGCCGGATGTCTAGAATTCTGCTGCTTTGCGTTTTTTAGGCTTCCATGCCCGAAGCCGCGTCACCCTGCCGGGACGTTTATCTTGAACTTCTCCATCTCGCGGTCGATGACCTTGTTGGAGTAGTTCGCGTAAATGAGCGTCGTCTGTATGTTGGCCTGCACCAAGCCCGGGTTTCTATTTCCCGTGGTTGTAGACGTCACCGAATTCATGTTCAATGAATATCACGTTGAATACATTTCCGATTCTGTGTCCTAAAAATGCGTGGTTGTCGCCGGTGGCGCGCATAACAATTAGGCTTTCTATTCCGGAAGGAACTAGATTTTGAGCGGCTTTTGTTAAGGAATCCACCTTCATGGGCTCTATTCCGGCAATGCCGTGTTTGCCGGTGGAATAGGCTGCGGCCCATGTTTGGGTCGAAATCTTGGATAATCGTTCAAGGTAGCGAATGAAAAAAACGCCGTCATTCGATGCCGTGTCGTAACTATACCTTTTCAGCCCCTTGAACGAGAAGACTATCTCGTCGTTTTGGGTGTTGCTGATGGCGCTAGGTGTAGGGGTTAATTTCTTTAATTTAGCCATCAAGTTGACGCAGGAAGAAAGTTCTCATTGATTCGTTCGAGATGACGGTGCCTCTGTCGTGAGGAACTGCGTTTATCCATGGAGACTCGCCGTGGGTCAGGTCCATTAACCCTATGGCAGAGTAGGATTTGTAACGCTCGTAAACCTGGAACAGCAGGTCTTCTTCCTGTGGGGTTAGCTGAATAAGTTGCGGATCGTCTTCTAGAACGATTCCGTTGCTTCCGAATTTCTTGTAGTAGTCATAAACGGACGGGACTACGGGCCCGTACATCCAAGCCTCGATGTCGTCCGAGAATAATGGGCTGTTGAACAAGGCCAGGTGAAAGCCCTGTTCGTAGTATAGCAACTTTTGGAGCTTCAGGTTAGAAAGAAGCTCGCCGCCGTTCGCGGTGTCAAGTTCGGCGAACTTGATTAGCCTGTTTGCTATTTGCAGTGCTCTGGGCATATCGTAAACCTTTACCATAAATATAACTAATTGCCGCCTATGGGGCAATATCAAACGGTTGCTACACAAATGTACACTATTTTTGCGCGGATGTCAATAGTTTTTTGAAATTTTTTCATATTTTTTTTCAGAGGCCCTGCCGGGAGTCCGAAATTATGCCGCCTTGCATGTAATTTTGTGCTTTCCCCTGCCATATATTATGTATCCCCCTTGTAATAAATCTGTAATTTTCTAAATTTTTACCTAATAGTTTATTTGAGACCCTCGCGATGACGTTGACTAGTGACTTTTTGTTTGCCGGACCGCACCCCGCAGTTCCCCGTATACTGGGGAAATAGCTTTTTTATGGACGAAAACATCGCAAATCGCCCGATAAGGATTGCGGTCCTCGGCACGCGTGGCATTCCCGATGTCCAGGGGGGCATCGAGACGCATTGCCAGCACTTGTTCCCGCGCCTTGCCAAGATGGGTTTCGAGATAACGCTTTTTGCTCGCAAGGGGTATGTCGCCAACGACGACCCTTACGAATACCAGGGCATTCGTGTGGTGCCGCTAAAGTGTAGCCACAAGGCTTGTTTTGAATCCATCACGCATACGCTGCGCTGCTGGCGTGCAGTCCGCAAAATGCGCCCCGACATTGTGCACATACATGCAATTGGCCCGGCGATGTTCGCCCCGCTTTTCCGGATGACGGGCGCTAAGGTCATCTACACGCACCACGGGCAAGACTACATGCGTGCCAAGTGGGGCAAGTTCGCGAAGTTCACTCTGAAGGCGGGCGAGCGGCTTGGCACAAAGTTCTCGCATCGGATTATCGTCATCAGCACCTACATCCAGGACCTCCTGAAAAAGATGTACAAGACGAACCGCACGGTGCTTATCCGCAACGGGGTTGAAATCCGTACCGATGCCCCGAAGGACGAGTTGATTACCCTGGCGCACTTTGGCCTGGAACCGCAAAAATACATCCTGGCCTGCGGGCGCTTTGTCGAGGAGAAGGGCTTCCACGACCTGATAGCCGCATACGCGAAACTCCCTGCCGAATTACAGCAACAGTATAAGTTGGCGATTGCCGGGCGCCCCGACCACAAGAGCGCCTACTCGCAAAAACTGGTGGAACAGGCAGAAAAGGCGAATGTCGTGCTTACCGGGTTCATTAGCGGCGATACGCTCTGTGCGGTGCAGCGCAACGCCCGGCTTTTCTGCATCCCGAGTTACCATGAGGGGCTGCCCATAGCCCTGCTCGAGGCCCTGAGCTACAACTTGGACGTTGTCGCGAGCGATATCCCCGCCAATACCGAGGTCCCGCTGCCGCGAGATTGTTTTGCCAAGAAGGGCGACGTCGATGACCTTGCGAAAACTATAGCCGCACACTTGGCGAGCGAAAAGCCGAACGACTATTCGTCCATTATTCATGAGTATTACGACTGGGACAAGATTGCGGAACAGACCGCCGTTGTCTACAGGGAACTTGCCAAATAGAGGATTTTATGACCTGCGAATCGTGCAAAAAGTGCAATTCCAAGATTCAGATGCCGACTGATGTGTCGGTGATTACCACGTATCGTTGCCAGATGCGCTGCAAGATGTGCAACATCTGGAAGAACCCGACCAAGAAGAGCGAAGAAGTCCAGGCAAAGGACTTGGAAATCCTCCCGCAGCTCAAGTTTGCAAACGTTACCGGTGGCGAACCGTTTATCCGCCAGGATTTGGAAGATATCGTCGAAGTGCTTTACACCAAGGCTCCGCGCATTGTGATTAGCACGAGTGGTTGGTGGGTGGACCGCGTCATCAAACTGGCCGAGCGCTTCCCAAATATCGGTATCCGCGTGTCTATCGAAGGGCTTGAAGGAACCAATAACTTCTTGCGCGGTCGCGACGACGGTTTTGAGCGTGGCATGAAGACTCTCAAGACCCTTCATGATATGGGCGTGAAGGATATCGGCTTTGGTCAGACGCTCAGCAACTGGAACAGCAATGACCTGATTCCGCTTTATGAGTTGGCGCTTTCGATGAATTTTGAATTTGCGACGGCCGCTTTCCATAACAGCTACTACTTCCACAAGGAAGACAACCAGATTAGCAACAAGGAAGAACTCTGCGACAACATCAGCAAGCTGGTGAACCGCCTGCTCAAGGAAAACCACCCGAAGTCGTGGTTCCGCGCGTTCTTCAATTTGGGCCTTATCAAGTATATCCAGGGCGGCAAGCGTATGTTGCCGTGCGAAGCTGGTTCCGTGAACTTCTTTACGGACCCGTGGGGCGAAGTTTACCCCTGTAACGGTCTGGAACCGCGCTACTGGCAAGAGAGCATGGGCAATATCCACACTGCCAAGAACTTCGAAGAAATCTGGTTCAGTGAACAGGCCCAGAAGGTCCGTGAAAAGGTACGTACCTGCCCCAAGAACTGCTGGATGGTGGGAACCGCCGCCCCGGTGATGAAGAAGTATATCGCGCAGGTGGCTCCGTGGGTGCTGAAGGCCAAACTCAAGAGCATGTTTGGCAAGGAAATTGACTGCTCTTGTTTCCCCAAGTTCGATGTTGGTCAGGATCCGCGTCAGGGTGATTTGAGGCTGGGGGATAACTCGTAAATCGTTGATTTATGTGCAGTAGCACAACTGTGCTACTGCTTTTTTGATATATGGCAGCGACGGCAGAACAGCAGAATAACAAACGGATAGCAAAGAATACTTTGCTGCTGTATTTCCGTATGCTCATAACGATGGCGGTTGGGTTATATACGAGCCGCGTTGTATTGCAGACCCTTGGTGTTGAGGACTTTGGTATTTACAATGTTGTTGGTGGCGTTGTCGCCATGTTTGGCATTCTAAATACAGCGATGGCCTCAACAACTCAACGCTATATAACGTTTAATTTGGGAAAAGGTGACGAAAAGGAATTAAAAAAAGTCTTTTTTAATTGTGTTTTGACGCATTTTCTGATTGCGTCGATTTTTGTCTTATTGGCAGAAATAATTGGCTTGTGGTTCTTGAATAATAAGTTGGTCATTCCTGCCGATCGATTGTCTGCTGCATTCTGGGTGTTTCAGTGTTCTGTATTGTCGACATTTATAATGATTATAAGCGTCCCGTATAATGCTGACATTGTTGCTCATGAAAAGATGTCTGCATTTGCTTATATTTCAATTATCGAAGTTTTCTTAAAATTGGCTATTGTTTGGATTCTCTGCATTAGTCCCATAGACAAGTTGTGCCTATATGCAATTCTTTTGGCGGCTGTGCAATTTGGTATTAGATTTATATACGGAATTTATTGTCGTCGGCATTTTAACGAGACTCATTTGCAATTCCAATGGGACAAAAGACTCTTTAAGGAAATGCTGTCGTTTGCTGGCTGGAATCTTTTCGGTGGGTTGTCAAACATCCTGTACACGCAGGGATTGAATATCTTGCTAAACATTTTCTTTGGTCCTGCCGTGAATGCTGCTAGGGGTATTTCTGTTCAGATTCAGAATGTGGTGACTCAGTTTTCGAGCAGTTTTCAAATGGCTATCAATCCGCAAATTACGAAATCCTATGCTAATAAGGATTTGAAACAAATGCATGCCTTGGTTTTTTCTAGCTCGAAGTTTACGATTCTCTTGTTGCTAATTTTGACGACGCCTTTTTTTGTGAATTCGGAATTTATTCTGTCCATTTGGCTGAAAAATGTTCCTGAATGGAGCCCGATATTTGTTCAGATAATGCTTTGCATTGTAATTGTTGATGCTGCGGCCAATCCGTTTATGATATCCTCTGC
>NZ_DFHR01000003.1:0-74153 GCF_002371935.1 Fibrobacter sp. UBA3718
GTCGTCTAAATCCGTATGGTACACTTGCGATAATGGCACTTGGGTGGCGACAAGTGATTCCGTAGTGGACCAGGTAATGTTGGGCACTGATTACGACGAGGGCACAGTCGTGGAATGTCCGTCAAATGGCCGCTACTGTGTGTTCCAGGATGGTCATTGGCGCGAGGGAACCAAGATGGATAGCATCCTCTATTCTTTGGGAGGCTCCCCGTGCATGGTAGAGGGTGATACGTCCAAGGTGAAGTATGAAGGTGAATACTATGTGTGTCGCTACGTGTCGTGGCGTGCGGTTCACATGCAATGGGAAACGGCTCCGCTGATATACAATGATACCTACGAAGACCGGGATGAGTGTAGCGCGACGGGGCTATATGGGGACGGTTCTTTCCATAATAAGCACGATAATGCGACTGGACGCATTTATGTTTGCGAGAATGGCGGATTCCGGTTGCCTACGGAGAGGGAAATGAGCCTGAATTTGGGCTGTACCAGTTATATCTACGGCAAGAAAATTACGGTGAACAATACGCATTTCGTGTGTGGCGAAGACGGCTGGAAAATAGATTCGACCGCGTGGGAATATGGCTCGTTCATGGATACGCGCGATGGCAGGGTGTATAAGACTATCGACATCTGGGGCCAGACATGGATGGCTGAAAACCTGGACTACAGGGATTCGGTTGCAAAGCCCGAACTGGAAGGGAACCGCTGGTGCTACGGCAATGAGGCAGAACAGTGCGACGCTTACGGCTCTTTCTATTCCTGCGAATTGTCTAGCCAGGTATGCCCTGCGGGTTGGCATTTGCCGTCGATATCGGATTGGTTCGAGTTGTACAATTTTATAGTGCTTATGGGTGGTGACCCGCAGAGTGGTTTGCGGGCGAAGGATGGCTGGTTAGATTATTCAGACAATGTCAATAATGGAACGGATGTGTTGGGCTTTACGGCTCTCCCTGGCGGAATCATGTATGGAGAGAACTCGTATGGAAGCGCTACGCAGGAAGCATGGTTCTGGTATGCACAGGACTGCTCGCTGAACGAGTATGAAGCGTTGTATTTGTCTAGCGAGGAAGTAAACTTTGTTACGAGCTCCGTTTCGGGAGGCAAGATAACGGATGCGTATAGCGTCCGCTGCATAAAGGACGCGGAATAGGCGTAGGCAAGTTCGCGCGCTTGGTGAGCCGTAAGCGACTCGTATTAACGAGTCGTGTCGGCGACCTTTGGACACTTGCGCTTTAGCGCTTAGTGTACATGGCCACCTTTAGGTGGGAGTGAGGCGAAGCCGGAGAAGCCTTACGGGAGTGTGAGCCGAACGGTCGCTTAGTGCGCCTCTAGCCAGTTCTCGCCGAAGCCGACGCTCGCCACGAGCGGAACCTTCAGTTCCATGGCGCCTTCCATCTCGGATTTCGCCATCTGGGCCATCGCTTCCACCTGGTCGCGGGGGCATTCGAACACGAGTTCGTCGTGCACCTGCAACATCATGCGGAGCGGCAGGTTCTCTTCGTTGATGCGCTTCTGGATGCGGATCATCGCAATCTTGATGAGGTCGGCGGCGGAGCCTTGGACGGGAGTATTCACGGCCATGCGCTCGGCCATTTGCGATTCCATGCGGTCGCTGCTGTCGATACCTGCGATGTAACGGCGGCGGCCCGAAAGCGTTTCTACGTAGCCGTCGCGGTGGGCGGCCGCCTTGGTATCTTCGATAAACTGCTGTACACCCTGGTACATCCCGAAGTAACCGTCGATAAAATCCCTTGCCTGCGACATCGGAATTTTCAGGTCACGGGCGAGGCGGAAGGCCGTCATCCCGTAAAGCACGCCGAAATTCACGACTTTTGCGTCGCGCCTCATGTCACTCGTGACGGCGTCGAGATCCACCCCGTAAATCGCGGCGGCGGTGCGGGCGTGGATGTCGATGCCTTCCTTGTAGCTTTCGATGAGTGCAGCGTCGCCACTCAGGTGCGCGAGCATTCTGAGTTCAATCTGCGAGTAGTCCACCGCAAGGATTACGTTATCCTTGCTCTGCGGGATAAATGCGGCGCGAATCTTTTTGCCGAGGTCGCTGCGTACGGGAATGTTCTGCAGGTTCGGATCGCGGCTCGAGAGGCGGCCTGTCGCGGTACCCCACTGGATAAAGCTTGTGTGGATGCGGCGCGTGTCCGGATTGATGAGCGTCGGGAGCACCGAGATGTAGGTGCTCTGCATCTTCTTGAGTTCGCGGTACTCGATGACGGAAAAAACAATCGGGTGCGGCGCCTTGAAACTCAGTTCTTCGAGAACGACGGCATCGGTACTGCGCTTCTTGATTTCGGGAAGCCCGAGTGTATCGAAAAGCACGTCGCCCAGCTGCTTTGGCGAGCCGATGTTGAACTCGACTCCCGCCATGTCGCATATTTCCCTTTCGAGTTTTTCTATGCGCTGCTGCAGTTCCTGCTCCAGCGTTTTGAGGGCCGGAACGTCAATCGCGACGCCGACCGTTTCCATCTGGTAGAGCACCTTCAGGAGCGGCATTTCCTGCGCGAAGAAGTACTTCACGTAGTCGAGTTTCTCGAGTTCCTTCTTGAGTGGTTCCCACAGGCGCAGCGTATAGACTGCATCTTCGGCGCCATATTCCGTCGCATCCTTGATGGGCGCGCGGTTGAACGTAATCTGGTTCTTGCCGCGCCCGATGAGGTTCTCTATCGGAATCATCTCGTGCTGCAGGCGTTGCATCACCTGGTTGTCGAGCCCGAGGCCCGATTGTCCCGGAGAAAGCATCCAGGCGGCTATCAGCGTGTCGACGATGTTTGCGTTGTCGATGTCTGCCTGCGGAATCTTGAACGCGCGTGCGAGAACGTGCAAATCGAATTTCGCGTTGTGGAACACGAGCTCGCGCGGCGACTGAATCAATTCCTTGAACCAGGTCGCGACCTTGTTAAAGTCGAAGTTGCCGCCCTTGCTTGCAGGGAGCGGGAACCCGATTTCATCGGTGTGCGCGAGCGGGACATAGTAACCCTTCGCCGGGTCTGCCGAAAGGCAGAGGCCCACGATGTTGCATTGCATCGGATCGAGCCCGTCCGTTTCGGTATCGATGCCCACGGTACTTGCAGCCGCAAATTCAGCCTTCATCTGCTCAAAAACTTCATCGGTATCGACGCAGATGTATGTGGGCAAGTCTTCTACGGGGAAACTTGCGGCAACGGGTTCGCCGTCGCTTACAAAACCCGCCTTGCTCGGGACCTTCTCGAGCAGGCGCAACAAACTATTGATTTCGTGGTCCTTGAACATCTGCGCGAGCGTATCCACGTGCAGGCCGTTGTATTCGAGTGCGTCCAGGTTTCCACTGAATGCACGCTTGGTCTGGAGCGTCACGAGTTCGCGGCTCAGGAATGCCTTCTCGCGGTTGTTCGCGAGGTTGTCGTGCAATCCCTTCTTGGTAATCTTGTCGAGGTTCGCGTACAGGTTGTCCATGTCGCCGTAATCGTTCAGCAACTGGATGGCCGTCTTCGGGCCCACCTTCGGTACGCCGGGGACGTTGTCGCTCGCATCTCCCATGAGCGCGAGGTAGTCGCGTATCTTTTCCGGCGGGAGCCCGTACTTTTCCATCACCTGCTCGGGGCCAAAATCTATTCCATCGGCGCCCTTCGTCAGGTGGAAAAGGTGAATCTTGTCTGTCACGATCTGCGACATGTCTTTGTCTTTACTGAGAATCACGACACTGTCGAATCCCGCCTCGACCGCAGCCACCGCGGTACTTGCCATCACGTCGTCCGCCTCGTAGCCCGGTTCCGAAAGCAGCGGAATTCCGCTAGCCTCGAGACTTTCGCCCAGCAGCGGCATCTGCGCCGCCATCTCTTCGGGCATGGGCCCGCGATTCGCCTTGTAGTCGGGGTAAAGTTCGTGCCTGAAAGTCTTAGTGTGCGCGACATCGCGTGCAATCGCAAAATGCGTCGGCTTGTGCTTGGCCAAAATGCGGAGCACCGCACCCCAGTAACCGTGCATCATGGAAACGTCTTCGCCTTGGCTGTTCTTGAGCGGGTTTTGCGAGTAGGCGTAAAACATGCGGAACGCAAGCGCGTAGGAGTCGAGCAATAATAAAGTCTTTTCGGCCATGGCTTGAATGTAGAAATCTTCTATGCCATAAAATGGCGATAGGGACGACCAAGTCTTCTGATGTGGCGAAATGGGTTGATTTTTTGCATTTTTGGGTCGATTTGCCTTGATGTTCTCAAAAATTCTGTAAAATTTGAGAACATTTTTGTGCTATTTTGAAGCAATTTTACTTAAAAATTTACATAATTTACGAAAATTCATATTGACTTTTGGTGTTTTTGAATATAAATTTTGAGAAAGAATTTGAGAACATATTGACGCGTTCTCGAAAAAAAGGGATGGATGTTATGGAAAAAACACAGTCAAAATGGTCCAGGATGCTTGTCGCGGGTGTGGTGCTCGGGGCGACTCTTGCAACCTCCACGTTCGCGGTCACCTCGCCGGATTTCCCGATGGCGGGATTTGCCACGCAGAATGGCGGCACCACGGGTGGCAAGGGCTATTCCGAGGTCACGGTGGACAACGTGAGTGACCTTAAGAGCTACGCCAAGGCGGGCAACAAGATTATTTATGTGAAGCCGGGGACGTACATGGGCCCCGTCGAGGTCGGCAGCAACGTGACGATTTACGGTTACCAGGGCGCCATCATCGCGCAGCCCACTTCGGGCAGCGCCATGAAACTGAGCGGCTCGAAGAACGTCATCATCCGCAACCTGAAATTCAAGGGCGCCGGCGCGCACGACGATGATGACGAGGATTGCCTGCAGGTGAATCACGAGTCGAAGAACGTGTGGATTGACCACGTGGATGTTTACGATGGTCACGACGGCAACCTGGACATTACCAACGCCTCGGACTTTGTGACGATTTCGTGGACCAAGTTCAGCTATACCTCGGCGTCGAGCGGTCATCAGTTCAGTAACCTGATTGGCAACAGCAAGACAAAGACGAGCGACCGCGGACACCTGAATGTGACGATTCATCATACGTGGTGGGCGGACGGCGTGGTGGAACGCATGCCTCGCGTGCGCTTTGGCAAGGTGCATGTGGCGAACAACCTTTTCGACAGCAAGGATGCGAGCTACTGCGTGCGTGCCGCCATCGAGGCGGATATCCGCATCGAAAGGAACGTATTCATTGGCGTGCAGAAGGCGCTTGACCTCTACACGAGCGACGGTGCCATCACGGCAGCGCAGATGATCGAAAATTACGAAGAAAACGTGAAGAAACCGCAGGCTGGTACGGGCACGGCGTTCAAGCCGAGCTATTCCATGAGCCTTACCGACGTGAACACGCAGGCGAAGGCGTATGCCCTGCGCGATTCAATTAAGTTGTATGCAGGTGCTACTCTCCCGGATCCGGGCCGCAGTCCTGTGGTGACTCCGGCAAGTTCGAGCAGCGCAAAGTCGAGCTCCAGCGTGGCATCGAGTTCTTCCGTGAAGTCGAGCAGCAGTGTCGCAAAGTCCAGTTCGTCGCAGGGTACTGTCGCGGGCGAGGCGAGCCTCACCAAGCATGGCTCGGGCAGCACCACGCAGACTGTTGCTGCGGGCGAATCGATTATGGAATTCTACTACACGATTGCGGGCGCGACGGGTGCCACGGTGACGGGGCTTCCGGATGGCGTGTCGGGTACGCTCAAGGGTTCTGACTTCTACATTTCGGGAACGGTCTCTGCGACGGTGGCGCCGGGTGCGTACAAGTTCACCGTTACTACGACGGGCGCTACGACGAATGCCTCGAAGAGCGGGACCATTACCGTCGTGGCGGGCTCCGGTGTTGTGGCGTCCAGCAGCAGCTCCTCGCTCGTCACACCGCAGTCGAGCGATAGCGAGACAAGTGTGTCCAGCAGCAGCGAAGAAGGTATGGGATTACACTTCGCTGAAACATCTCGCTGGTACCTCTCCGTGTCGGGTCGCGAACTGAGTATTGTGGGTGTGGAATCCGCTCCGGTCGCAGTATTCGACATGCAGGGGCGCCTACTCTGCCGCAAGGCGGTAGGCGAGAATTTCGTGGCGGTGATGACCGGTGCGGGCCGCTACATTGTGCGGGTCGGCGCCGAGACCCGCGTGGTGGAAATCCGCTAAAATAGTTCTCCTCCAATAAACACCGACACCCGCAAGGCAAACCCTTGCGGGTGTTTTTTTTGCGTGGCTAATTCTTTGTTATATTGTCTCTCAAATGGGGGCCTTTATGAAATGGAGAATATTAGTCCTGTCGGCATTCCTGTGTCTTGCCGCTTGCGCTGACGATGACAGCGATTTTGTGACACGTCCTTCAGATGACTCGTCTTCCGGCGTGTGTGAAGACTGCGATGATGCGTCGTCGTCTAGTAAAAAGCAGGGAAATGCCAGTTCCTCGTCGTCTGTGACTTCGTCAAGTAGCAAGGGTTCTTCCAGTTCCACGAAGTCTTCGTCTAGTAGCAGTTTTCCTGAGGGCTATGTGGATCCGTCAACTGTAGTTAAGGGAACCATAACTGATGAACGCGACGGCCAAACCTACAAGACAGTCACCATCGGTACCCAGACGTGGATGGCGGAGAATTTGAACTACGAGAGCGTGAAAAGCTTTTGTTATAAAGATTCCGCTGAATATTGCACCAAGTACGGTCGCCTTTACAACTGGGCGGCGGCGATGGACAGTGCGGGAACATGGAGCACGAACGGCGAAATCTGCGGATTTAGAACGTTGTGCTTGCCGACTTATCCGGTGCGTGGCGTTTGCCCCGAGGGTTGGCACTTGCCTACGACTACGGAATGGCATACGTTGATTGCCGCAGTTGGCGAATCCGATGAGGGCAAGATACTCAGGTCTACTAGCGGCTGGAACGCTGCCAGGAACGGGACGGACGCCTATTCCTTCTCGGTGTTGCCTGCAGGCTATGGGTATTTCAATGGTTCTTTCGATGCTGTGGGCGAGCGTGCGTACTTCTGGAGCTCTAATCAGGTCAATAGCGACTACGCGTACAGCATGTACATGTATTACACCGACGACTATACGAACGTGTTCAACCAAGATAAGTATGCCACGTACTCCGTCCGTTGTGTTAAGGACGACGGTGAAACAGCAGAAACATCCTCTAGCAAAAAGGACGAAAGCAGTTCTAGCATCTCACCGAAATCAAATTCTAGCGAGACAAGCGTGTCCAGTAGTAGTTCTACGAAAGACGTCGTCCTGAGCAGTAGCGAAGGATCCAGTGAATCTAAATCTAGCAGTTCGGAAGAAGCAGAATCATCATCTAGTAAGGTTACTGAACCCGTCAAAGGGACTCTTACTGACTCGCGCGATGGCCAAACCTACAAGACTGTCACCATCGGTACGCAGACCTGGATGGCGGAGAACCTGAACTATGCTTACACTGGTGTTCCCTATAACTATAGCGGCTACACCTCCGATTCTACTAGCTGGTGCTACAGCAACGATGCATCCAACTGCACCAAATATGGCCGACTTTACACCTGGGCTGCGGCGATGGACAGTGTGGGAACGTGGTCTACAAACGGCAAGGGCTGCGGCTATAATAAGACTTGCTCGCCGACATATCCGGTGCGCGGAGTTTGTCCTGAGGGCTGGCACCTGCCTACGCAGACGGAATGGAAAACGCTGTTTACCGCAGTTGGCGGTTCCAGTACGGCGGGCAAGATGCTCAAGTCCACTAGCGGCTGGAACAGCAGCGGCAACGGCACGGATGCCTATTCCTTCTCGGCGTTGCCTGCTGGCCTCAGGAACTACAATGGGTATTACGACTTCGAGGGCTACTACGCGTACTTCTGGAGTTCTACTGTGAGTAATGGCAACTACGCGTACCTCATGTACTTGGGCTACAGCTACGACGGTGCGAGCCTGGACAACGACGGCAAGGACATCGGGTTCTCTGTTCGTTGCGTAAAGGACTAATTTTTTAACTTTCCACAAAAAGGAAAAATCATGAAGAACTTTAGCGAGAATATCAAGTACATCGGTGTCGACGACAAGGACATTGACCTGTTTGAGGGCCAGTACGTGGTGCCCGAAGGCATGGCCTACAATTCGTATGTGATTGTTGACGAGAAGATTGCCGTGATGGATACGGTGGACGCGCACAAGGTGGGCGAGTGGCTTGCCAATCTAGACGCTGCTCTCGCTGGCCGCAAGCCGGACTACCTGGTGATTCATCACCTGGAGCCGGATCACGCTGGCGGCATCGCCGATTTCGTGGCGAAGTACCCGGAGGCGACTCTCGTTGCATCTGCGAAGGCTTTCGCCCTGTTGCCGCAGTTCTTTGCGCTGCCCGCGACAACCAAAATGCAGGCCGTGAAGGAAGGTGAAACGCTTTCGCTCGGCGCCCACACGTTGCAGTTTATCGGAGCCCCGATGGTGCACTGGCCCGAAGTCCTGTTCAGTTACGAACAGAGCGAAAAGGTGCTGTTTGCTGCCGATGCGTTCGGCAAGTTCGGCGTGTACGATGCCGATCCGGACGACTGGGCATGCGAAGCCCGCCGCTACTACTTCAATATCGTGGGCAAGTACGGCAACCAGGTGCAGGCCGTTCTCAAGAAGGCCGCCGCGCTTGACATCAAGACGATTTGCCCGTTGCACGGTCCGGTACTCACCGAAAATCTTGGCTACTACATCGACAAGTACAATACCTGGAGCAGCTACGCTCCAGAAGACAAGGGCGTGCTCGTGGCGTTCGCATCCATTTATGGCAACACCAAGAAGGCTGCCGAAAAGCTCGCCGAGAAGTTGACCGCCGCCGGTGTCGAGAAGGTCGTGGTCTCTGACCTCGCCCGTAGCGACATGGCCGAAGTCATCGAAGACGCCTTCCGTTACGACCGCATGGTGGTCGCCGCTCCCACATACGACGCGGGCCTTTTCCCGGTGATGGAAGATTTCCTCAACCACCTGAAGGCGAAGAACTACAGCAACCGCAAGGTGGGCGTTATCGAAAACGGCACGTGGGCTCCGATGGCCGCAAAGAAGATGACCGAAATCCTCTCAACGCTCAAGAACGTGACGCTCGCCGAAACTGTGGTGACGGTGAAGTCCTCGCTCAACGCCGAATCCGAAGCGGCGCTGGACAAACTCGTGCCTGAGATGAAGTAATCGTTCTCGGTGTCGTTAGTAGTTATAGGTGATGCCGTAAATCACCGTCTTGAATTAGGCTGTTGACCGCATCGTCTTCAGAAACGATGTCGTCCATTTCTCCGCCGATTGGCCCGTAATAAGTGGAGTCGTTGCTTGTCAAGGACGATGATGAGGAAAGAGCCGATGGCGAAACGGTGCTTGCCGTTTTCGTAGAATCTGCCGACTCCTTCTGTTCTTGGGTCGAAGCGAATGCCGAAATCGAAAAAGCGGCGGATAGCCCCAAGAGAGCGACGAGTTTCGCCTTGGTTTTAGGGCTGAGTTCACCCTCTTTTTTGACTATACGCTTTTCTATGTGCATCTTGATTAGTTAAACGCCTGCGGCAACGCGTTGATGACATTGCTTGGGAGCATGCTGAATGCTCCCATTTTTGTGCGGGCTATGCGGCCCGCTTTTTGATGCAGTAACGCACCGAGTACGGCGGCTTCGCAGGTGGACAAGCCTTGTGCGAGGAGTGCTGTGATGATTCCCGTGAGAACGTCGCCGGAGCCGCCCTTGGCAAGGCCCGAGTTATGTGCGGGCACGATGAACACGCGTCCGTCGGGGCTCGCGACGAAGGTCGGCGCGCCCTTCAGGAGGATGACCTTCTTCGTATTGCGGGCGATGTCGCGGAGTAGTTTCGGTATGCCGATATCGTTTGTCGGGAGCGCTCCGAAAAGCCTTTCGAATTCGCGGCGGTGCGGGGTGAGCACGGCCGCGGAGGCGATGCTGTGAAGGAACGATGCTGCCCCCGAGGAAGGGCTTGCCGAAGTCTTGTTGAGCGTGGCAATGGCGTTCAGCGCATCGGCGTCGATGACTGTCGGACACTTGACTTGCGGGAGTATCTCGATGACGGCGTCGCGCGTGCATTCGGCGCTCCCTAGCCCCGGCCCGATGGCGAGTGCCTGGTTGTGCTTCGCCTTCTCGAGAATTTGCGGGATGTGCGCGGGCGAGAGCGCTGTGGCGCGGTCGTCCGTGGAATCCGCATCTTGACCTGCGATATCTTGCAGGTTTACGAATACGGGTTCCGAAAGTTTCGCCTGCAGTACGGGCATCACGGCTTCGGGGCTCGCGAGGGTCACGAGGCCGGCGCCGCTCCGGAGGGCGGCCTGCGTGCAGAGCGCGGCGGCTCCCGGCATATCGCCGGAACCTGCGACAATCATGGCGCAGCCCTGGGTGCGCTTGTCGCCCCAGTCGTCGCGCTCGGACAACATTTGCGGAATGAGCGCCTCGGTGGCGAGGAACGTGTTCTCGCTGAACTGCTCGACGATGCCTGCGGGGTAGCCGAGCGGGGCGATGGAGGCTTCCCCGAAAGCGGGCCCGCCTTCGCGCGTGTATGCATCCAGCCGCGGGAACCCGAACAGGAGGGTTTCGCATGCGCGGGTACAGGGTTCCCGGCGCACGTGTTCCTGTGAGTCGTAACCGGTGGGTGCGTCGGCCGCGACAACCGGGATGTTTGATGCGGCAATGTCGCGGACCGCGGCTGCGTACAGTTCCCGCAGTTCGCCGTACGCGCCGTTCCCGAGCATGCAATCTACAATCAGGTCAAAATCCGCGAACCGCGGCGTGCGCGGTGCAGTTCCTGCCTGCGACAAACTTTCCGCTGCCGGCGAATACGGAATTAAACGGCCGCCTGCCTGCACAAAATCATCCAGAGCCATCTTGGCTTCGTTCTGGAATTTGTCCGCGGCAGCAAGTGAATACGTTGTGCAGGGGATTCCCGCTTCGATAAGCAACTTCGCGAGTACGAGCCCGTCACCTCCGTTGTTACCCCCGCCGACAAATACAGCCACCGATCGCGGCGCATTTCCAGTCCCGCGATAAGCATCTAAAACCTCGACCACCTTCTGGAACAGCGCGGCTCCCGCCTGTTTCATCAGTTCATAACCGGCCTCAATCGCCACGCACGTCTCACCTTCAATTGGGGCGTCTGTCTGGCAAACGTCCTTGGCGAGCGCTTCCTTGGCCGCCTTGTCAAGCGCCCTCATCCCCTCTGTCGAGAGGACGGGCATGAGTTCCGTATAGCTGAACTGGTTGAGGAGTTTCATATCTTGAATATAAATTTATACAGCGGCCTTTGACAAGACCTCGATGGCGTATTCGCTGTACTTGACGCCGCCTTTTGCTGCATTGCGCTTCAGCCCTTCAATGACCCAAGTCGGTAAACGGAAAGATGCCATTTTCGTTGCTTCGCGGGCCTTGCGGGCCTTGATTTCCTTTACGGTTTCTTCCCAGGGGCCGTTGCTGACGATCGTTGTGCCATCTTCCAAACCCTTGCGGAATTCCTCTGCAAAATCGTGCTCGTTAAAATAGCGGAGTTCTTCTTCCGTCATGTCGGGCTTTTCCATTACCTTGAATGCCATAGATTTTCCTCGTCTTTGTGTGCACGCCTTGCCGTGACGACTGTGTACAGGTCTTTTCCTAGTACGACTGACCATATTTTACCATCTACCTCTCCGATTGCTATGTATCGGTCTGGAAAAGAATTTGAACGCCTAAACAAACATCTGCCATGGACGAGTTTTGCAGCCATTTCGGGAGTGAATGTTCTCTCATCGAATTTTTCAAATGCGTGTTTTATGATTTTCATAATTAATATACAAATTGTATTACAAATTGTCAATACGCTAAATAACTTTAAAATTATGCCAAAATACAATTATAAGTGCTTGCTTCTAAGAAAAAGTTTTATTGGCCCCCTCGCGTTTGATGTCGCTTTTGTACTGCTCACGATCAAATATAAATAAACAGAATGTCAAAACATGACATTTATAAAAAATGCAGTTGCCCAATATTTGCGTGATTGCGCTAGAACAAATCCAGCGAACTGTCCAGGTAAATCTCTTCGCGCACCTTGAGCTGGTGCTCGGGCTTGGTCATGTAGTAAAGCAGGAATTCCAGGATGACGGCGCTACCGAGGCTACGCCCTTCGATTTTGAAGTGCCGGAATCCCGCAGGCGCGTACACATTTTGGATGTCGTCAATCCCGATAAAGCCGGGGTTCTTCATCGCGTCGGAGAATCGGTAGCCCCTCTGGGCGGTGGGCGAGACGCATTTATGGTCTGCGCAATCTTCGCCGAGGCTTTTGCGGCTCACGTTCTCGTAGCAGGCCTTGCGGTCGTAACAGCCGAACCAGCAACATTCATTGCATAGGAACTCGACCTTTTGTTTTTGTGCGTCCGTAAGCGCGTTCAGCTTGCCGAATTGCTTGTTCAGGCGGAAATCCGGCACCACGTAACTGAATTCGTTGCGGTTTAGTTCGGTGACAAACTGCTCAAAGTCAGTAATCACCTTCGTGGTCGAGGAGACAAAATAGAATTCGGGATATTTAGCCTTGATGTAATCGAGCAGAAGATCCGAGTGGACGATGATGCCGGCACCGTCCAAACCTGCATCGAACTCGGCGCCGTTCCTTCCATCGACAAGCCCTGTATCCGAGCCTTCGAACATCCTGCACAATTTGTTGCACTCTACATCATCAAGGTGCTCCTCGCGAACTAGCGAATTGCTGAAGGTGAGCCGTGCCGAAATCCCGTATTCCTTCACGAGTGCCATAACCTTTTCCGGTTCGGCATCCCCGAAACCGACGCGCCCGCCGCCCCAGAGGCAGTCGCTAGGCGCTCCGTAGATGGAGCCGATATCGCACCAGTCGTAGAAGTATTCCCGGTGCTCGCGCCATAGCGGCAAGAAGGCCTTGTACAGGTCGTAAAATTCGAACAGTCCAGGAAGGTGGTAGAAGACTTTATTCAAAGTTTGTTCTGATGATTATGAGGCTGTTTTTGACTGGGTTTAGAAGGCGCTTTCGCTGTATTCTTTTTTGCGATAAGTTCGTCAAAGGATTCTTTTTTGGGCTTTAGCCCTAGGGCCTTGTCAAATGCGTCCGTTTCGTCTTGATTTAAATAATCGTCAATGGATTGATCGCTTTTAGGTATTTTCCCGAAGATAAGAATCGGTATTGCCGTAACGAGCGGGACTTCGATAAAAAATTTATAGACCATATCTGTGCCGATAAAGATTATTCCCGGAATCAAACATATCCCGGTTACGATCGCCCATATAATCAATCTTGTTTTGAATTTTTCAAACATCGTTCATAATATACCTTATTCTACGCATGAGGAAGACTCTTGTGTCAAGTTGTTGTTATCTTTAGGGCATGAGCGAAAGTCTTGTACAGTGCGTCCGCACGGACGGATTCGAAATGGAATATGCGCGGTTCGGCAACGGTCCGCGTGCAATGGTTGTCATTCCCGGGCTTGCCATCAAGAGTGTAATGAAATCCGCTGCGTCCTTGCAGGTGCCCTACAAGATGTTTGTCGAGGATTTTACGCTGTATTTTTTTGACCGACGCAAGGATGTTGAGGCGGGTTATTCGCTCGAAGACATGGCCCGCGACCAGGTGCTTGCCATGCAGGCGCTCGGACTCAAGGATGTCGCCCTCTACGGCGTGTCGCAGGGTGGCATGGTGGCCCAGCATATTGCTGCGACGCATCCGGAACTCGTGTGGAAACTTGTTCTCGGTTGTTCGACTTCCAAACCTGAACCGCAACAGCTCGAAATAATCGGAAACTGGGCTCGCCTTGCCCGCGCGCATGACCGCGAAGGACTGGTGGATGCCTTCATCCGCGACTGTTTCTCGGTGAAGTTCGCCGAACGCTACAGTCGTGCGCTCCGTGCCATGTACAAGGATGTTTCTGATGCCGAAATGGACCGTTTTGCCATATTCGCCCGTGAATGCGACAACGTCGATACCGGCGATATGCTTGCAGATGTCAGGTGTCCGGTGCTGGTCCTTGCCGCAAGTGAGGACCGCGTAGTCCTTCCGGTTGCTTCCGACAAGATTGTAGACAAGCTAAACGCTGCGGGTGTCCCTTGTGAGTACAAGGTTTTCGAGGGGTACGGTCATGCTGCCTTCGACGAAATCAAGGAATACAAGGATAGGATTCTCGAATTTCTGAAACGCTGAATTTCCCGTTGCCGCTTATCGCGAGACCCTGATATAGTCCACGAGCATCTCGTTCGGAAACTGCAAATCGTCTACCTCGAATCCGGGCCAGTTGCCCGCGACGGCTACGTTCAATATGAAGAATTGCGGCTTGTGGAATGCCTCCAGGCCGTCCTTCGCGTCTTCGATGGCGATTTCTTGGTACTTGAAGTCGTCGACGTACATCGCGATGAGCTTTTCGTTCCAGACCATCTTGTAGTTGTGGAACTGCGTGATGTCGAGTTCCTTGCTCGTGCCGTAGTAATCCTTGGTGTTGTTGCCGTAGTCGGCTTGGTTCCCTCCGGCTTGCCAGTGGTTGGTGCCGTAGACGACGTTCTCGCTGTTTACCGCCTCGATGATGTCGATTTCGCCACAGGCGGGCCAGGAGACTGCGTCGATGTTTTCGCCTAGCATCCAAAATGCGGGCCAGATTCCCTTGCCTACGGGTAGCGCGATGCGGGCCTCTACCGTGCCGTAGGTGAAGCTGAACTTGCCCTTGGTAATCATGCGGGCCGACGTGTATTTTGCGCCTTCGTAATCTTCCTTGTTCGCGCGGATGTGGAGGATGCCGTCTTGCACGAAGGCGTTCTCGCTGCGGCCGGTGTAGTATTGCCACTCGTTGTTGCCCCAGCCACTCGCTCCTGTCTCGAATGTCCATGTGGTGGTGTCGATTGAGTCGAATTCGTCGTGCCACAGGTACACTTCGGCTGGTTCGGCAGGCTCACCAACCTTATCAGTGGCCTTGTCGCTGGAGGATATCTCGGCGGAGACGGAAACATCTATTGAAGAGGATGATAAGTTCGCTGAGCTGAGTCGAAGCGAACTCGAAGAATTCGTGGCAATCTTGTCGCTGCTGCTCGCGGGCGGTTCTTCTGCGGGGCCGGAACTGCTCGAATCGGAGGAACACGCGAAAAAGGCGGCGCTTGCTGCCGTGGCGATTACAAGGGGCGCTGTGAACTTTTGGAACATTCTTTAAATATAGCCTAAATTCCTGCGTCAGTGCCCTGGATACTCCAACTTGGAATAATGGGGGCGATGTATGCGCTCTGCAAAAGATACTTATTGTAGTAGATTTCTAGAAAAAAGGATGTTTGTATGAAAGCTATTCTCAAGTATGGCCTGGTTGCCATGTGCGCCCTGGCTGCAAATGCGTTTGCGCAGGATTTCTGCAACACTGCCGCCCATAGCGGTTCCAAGGTGGAGGTCTCCACGAACAATGTGGGTTCGTTCAGCAACGGTATCGGATATGAACTCTGGAACGAAGGCGGCAACGGTGGTTCCGCGACGTTCTACGACGACGGCTCTTTCAACTGCCAGATGACCGGCGCCAAGGACTACCTTTGCCGCGCGGGGCTTTCTTTCAATAGCGACAAAACCCATACAGAACTTGGCCACATGAAGGCGGATTTCAAGTTGGTCAAGAACAATCTTTCGGGAATCCAGTATTCCTATATCGGTATTTATGGCTGGACCCGCGAACCGCTGGTGGAGTGGTACATCGTCGATAACACCGGCAGTGACTACATGCCCGGCGATTGGGTGGCCCAGGGATCCTCAGCAAAGAAACATGGCGTTTATGACATTGATGGAGCGAAGTATACGGTTTACGAAGGCGACCGTACCTCCTATTCCATCGATGGAGACAACAAGTACTTCAAGCAGTATTTCAGTGTGCGTACTTCGAAGCGCGACTGCGGTACCATCGACATTACGGCCCACTTCAAGAAGTGGGAAGAACTCGGCATGAAGATGGGCAAGATGCACGAGGCAAAGATTCTTGGTGAAGCAGGAAACTCCGAAGGGGCAAAAGCCAAAGGAGAATATGACTTCCCCTATGCGAAGGTCTATATCGAAAGTGATACGCCGTCGAGTTCTTCTGTTGCTCCTGAGGTCAGCAGTTCGTCGACCACGGTTATTCAGGAAGTTCGCCCGATGACAACCGGCAGCAGCATGTCGCTTGTGTTTGACGCTCAGGGCAAGTTCCTCACTTCCTTCGAGACGGAAAACGATGTGGACTTGACTACTGCAATCAAGGCCAGGTTCCATTCCGGCATCTTCCTGGTGAAGCAGGGCGGGAACGTCCGCAGCATCTCGGTGAAGTAAAGAAACTAGTCCTGCGGAGCTTCGGGCGGGATTCTAGCAATCGCGCCCACGGTCGCGCGCGTCGCCTTTACGAGGTCGGCAGGCGCGATTTTCAGTTGCAGGCCGCGTTCGCCCGCGCTCACGTAGATGAACGGGAACTGCATCGCTGTCTCGTGAATGAAAATCGGGAAGTTCTTCTTGAGGCCGAGCGGGCTGCAGCCACCGCGAATGTAGCCGGTGAGCGGAGTCAGGTCCTTGAGTGGGACGGTGTCTATTTTCTTGTTGCCGCTCACCTTGGCGGCGCCCTTCAAATCTACTTCGAGGTTCCCCGGCACAACGCACACGAGGTAGCCGATCTTGTCGCCGTGAACGAGGATAGTCTTGAATACCTGATTGATGTCTTCGTCGAGGCTGTCGGCAACGTGCTGTGCGCCGAGGTCGTTCTCGTCGACCTTGTAGGGGATGAGTTCGTAACTGATTTTCTGCCGGTCGAGAATGCGCGCCGCGTTTGTCTTCTTGATGTCCATGTGGTAAAATATAAATCTTTGCGGTATGGCGTGCAATAGGCCTAAATTGCTATATTGCGCGGTATGGATACGCTCGTCTATACGGCAGATATTTCGGCCTTGAACGACCCGGCAGTTTTTGAAAGGCTGCTTGGGGAGGTGCCCGAGTATCGTCGCGAGAAGGCGATGCGTTTCAAGTTCCCGGGTGGCCGTGCGCAGTCGCTTGGGGTGGGCCTGCTGTTGCGTATCGCTTGTCGCGATTTCGGGATTGAAGGCGCAGACGCCCATGTGGTGCTCGGCGAGAACGGGAAGCCCGCTTTTCGCGATGAGCCGGATATACACTTCAACCTCTCGCATTCCAAGACGCGCGTGATGTGCGTTATTTCGCCCTACGAGGCGGGTTGCGACGTGGAGCGCGTGCGTCCGGGGCGTTCCCGCCTTGCGGAACGCTTCTTCAAGGAATCCGAGAACGCGTGGATACGTTCTTTCCCGGAAGGCGATGCGCAGGATATTGCTTTTTGCAGGCTCTGGACGCTGAAGGAATGCTACATGAAGGTGACCGGGCGCGGGATGGCGCTCTCACCGGACAAGTTCACGCTTTCTGTGACGCCCGATGGCATTATGCTCGATCACGAAGGCCCGCGACCGGAATACAGGTTCTTTGAATTGCCTGCCTGCCAGCTGACGGAAGGAGACCGCTACTGCCATGCGTATTGCTTGAAGGGCATGCCCGAGGGACATCGGGTGGCTTGTCGTGAAGTTGACCTTGCGGGAAATACTCCGTTCAATGAGGTCGCGCGATGAAACCGTATAATGCAATTCTTGTCGGGAACGGCACCATGGGCAAGCGGCATCGCGCGCGTTTTGAAGCGTGTGGTGTGAAGTTTATCGCTGCTGCGGACAATCAAGAAGAATTTGACGAGATTACTGATAAATTAACGTGCGGGACTGCAGATGGGCTGCCCGCAGACTTTGCGGTAATCGCGTCGCCGGCATCGACGCACTATGCCTACGCGAAGTTCTTCCTGGAGCGTAAAATTCCCGTGCTGGTTGAAAAACCGCTTGCCACCTCCGGCGAGGAGGCGCAGGAACTCGTCGACCTGGCTGCGAAAAACGATACGCTTCTTTTTGTCGCGCAGTCGGAATGCTTCAATCCGATATTCCTGAATTTCCGAAAGCATTTCCTTGCGGAACTGAACGCGCGTCTTGAGGCCGGCGATAAACAATTAGGAACTGGCGATATGCTTATTGCCGGTGATAAACTGCCCGCGGGCAACGTGCGCCTGGAATTTCGGCGCGAGCACAAGTATTCTGAACGTTGCCGCGACGTAAACGTATCGCTTGACCTGCTCGTTCACGACCTGAGCCTGTTCTTCACCCTGTTCCGGTACGAAGATGTCGATATCTCGTTCAAGACATCTGCCGAATCCCGCGATAGGGCAAGGTTGTATTTGAAGGTTGCGCGCGGGCCCTACAAGGGCGTGACTGCGGATTTTTACGTGAACCGCGACAGCGACGTAGATGTACGCACGATTTCCGTGAGTTATGGCCGGCAGGGCGGTTCTCCCGGCTCCAATTACACCGTGAGCCTTGCGCGATATCTCGACAACGGGGAAATCGCCCACATTCCCGACTCGCTCGAGAACGAACACAGGTTCTTCCTCAAGCTTTTGGACGGAGCCTGCGGTGACTGGGGCAAGCGCATTGCTCGGATTGCGGCTGACTGCGTGAAAATCGCCTCTCGGCAATAAGTATTTTTTCCATTTGCTTCGCATAGCTTCGTTTTTATAATAAGGACGAATCTTGCGCTTGCAAAAAAAATGAATAAAAAATCCCGCGATTTCTCGCGGGACTTTCTACAGTCGTCATGTTCGCGCAGGCGAACATCTTAGGCTCAGCGCCCTTGCTGTTCAGGATGACTCCGGGACCTGCAATCTTTCGTCTAACTTACAGCTTGATGCTGCAGGGCTTGGCGTGCCAGATTTCCTCGGCGTACTGCTTGATGGTACGGTCGGAACTGAACTTGCCCATGCGTGCCACGTTGAGGATAGCCTTCTCGGCCCATGCCTTCTTGTTCTGGTATTCCTTCGCCACCTTGGCCTGCATGTCCACGTAGCTGCGGAAGTCGGCGCAGAGCATGTACGGGTCGTGGGTGAGGAGTTTGTCTGCAATGTGCTTGAAGAGGTCCGGACGGTCGGGGCTGAAGAAGCCGGAACCGATGAGGTCAATCACGCGGCGCAGGTCGTCGTCCTTCTCGTAGAAGTCGCGCGGACGGTAGCCCTTGGCGAGCAGGTCGGTGACTTCTTCCACGGTGAGGCCGAAGATGAAGATGTTTTCGTCGCCGACTTCTTCCTTCATTTCCACGTTGGCGCCGTCGAGCGTACCGATGGTGAGCGCACCGTTCAAGGCGAACTTCATGTTGCCGGTACCCGAGGCTTCGGTGCCCGCGGTAGAAATCTGTTCGGAGAGGTCAGCCGCCGGGATAATCTTCTCGGCGAAGGAGACGCGGTAGTTCTCGAGGAACACCATCTTGAGCTTGCCCTTGCAGACCGGGTCGGCGTCGATGATGGCGGCGACGGCGTTCGCGAGGCGGATAATCTGCTTAGCCATCCAGTAACCCGGAGCGGCCTTACCACCGATCATGATGGTACGCGGCAGGATTTCCTTGCCGTCCTTCACCTGGATGTACAGGTGGATGGCATGGAGGATGTTCAGCAGCTGGCGCTTGTATTCGTGGATGCGCTTCACCTGCACGTCGAAGAACGTATCGGTATCGACATCCACGCCCTGCGTAGCCTTGAGGTACTTGGCGAGGCGTTCCTTGTTCTGCTTCTTGACTGCCATGAATTCCTTCTGGAATGCGGCGTCCTTAGCGAACTTCTCGAGCTTCTTCAGGTCGTCGAGGTCCTTGACCCAGCTGTCACCAATCTTCTTGGTGATGAGGCTCGACATGGCGGGGTTGGCCTTGCGGACCCAGCGACGCGGCGTCACGCCGTTCGTCTTGTTGTTGAACTTTTCGGGCCACAGTTCGTAGAAGTCCTTGAAGAGCGTCGTCTTCAGGAGGTCGGAGTGGAGTGCGGCCACGCCGTTCACGGCGAACGAACCCACGATGGAGAGGTAGGCCATGCGGACCATCTTGCAGCCGCCTTCCTCGATGAGGCTCATGCGGGCGAGGCGTGCATTGTCGCCGGGCCACTTCATGCTGACCATGCGCAGGAAGCGTGCGTTGATTTCGTAAATGATCTGGAGGTGACGCGGGAGGAGCTTCTCGAAGAGGCTGACCGGCCACTTCTCGAGGGCTTCCGGCATCAGGGTGTGGTTCGTGTAGGCGAACGTCTTGGTGACGATGTCCCAGGCTTCGTCCCATTCCATGTTCTCGATGTCGAGGAGAATGCGCATCATTTCGGCGATGGAGATTGCCGGGTGCGTATCGTTCAGCTGGATGGCAACCTTCTCGGGGAACTTCTTCCAATCGCCGTCATGGAGCTTCTTGAAGCGCTTGATGATATCCTGCAGGGAGGCGGAGCACAGGAAGTACTGCTGCTTGAGGCGCAGTTCCTTACCGTTCATGGAGGAGTCGTTCGGGTACAGCACCTTGGAAATCGTTTCGGAAAGTTCCATGTCCTGCACGGCGGCGATGTAGTCGCCGTTGTTGAAGTAGCTGAGGCCGAAGTCGTCGGTGGACTTCGCGCTCCAGAGGCGCAGGTTGTTCACGGTGTTGTTCTTGTAGCCCGGAATCGGGGTGTCGTACGGGAGGGCGAGCACGTAGTCCTTCGTTTCCCAGCGGTTGCGGAGCTTGCCCTTCTCGTCCATCCAGCTCACCACGTAGCCGTAGAACGGAACCTTGATGGCGTTGGCCGGGCGGGCGATTTCCCAGGGGTTCGGGAGGCGCAGCCAGTTGTCCGGCTGTTCTTCCTGCTCGCCGTTCACAATCTTCTGGCTGAACATGCCGTATTCGTAGCGGATGCCCATGCCGGTGGCCGGGAGTTCGAGCGTTGCCATGGAGTCGAGGAAGCAAGCGGCGAGGCGGCCGAGGCCACCGTTACCCAAGCCCGCGTCAACTTCCTGTTCGCGGAGTTCTTCGAGGGTCATGCCGATTTCGTCGAGCGCTTCGGTGACGGCGCTTTCGACATCGAGGTTCAGCACGGAGTTACCGAGCGTGCGGCCAATCAAGAATTCGAGGGAGAGGTAATAGACGCGCTTCACGTCCTGCTTGTAGTAGGTCTCCTGGGTCTTGATCCAGCGGTCCACGAGACGGTCGCGGACGGCGTATGCGACGGCGAGGAACTTTTCGTGGTCGGTCACGGTCACCTTGTTACGGGCGAGCGTGTGGTGGATGTGGTCGGTGAACGCCTTGCGGAACGATTCCGCGTCGGTGCCGAGCACTTCGACTTCTTCTGCTTTCTTGGTTGCTTTTGCCATGACTAAGCCTATGGGTTTATGGTTTAAACTGGTTCGGGAAACCCGATTTTACGGCGGTAAATTTAGAAAAAACTGTCCTGTATGTAAAAGGATTTTAATAAAAGCGGGGGCAAAACATGCTTGCGAGCGGCTATTCTTGTTTACCCACAATTTCATCCAAACATTTTCTTGCAAACTCGGTGGGTACTCGCATTGCAGATATCAACAGCCCCATTTTCTTGCAGACGCGGCGCACGTAGCGGATGTTTGATGGTTCAACGTTCCATATTATATATCCGTCGACGGATGAATCCAAGTTCCCCATTCGTTCATCCTCTTTGATTTTATTTATCAAGGAATCTTGAACATAGGCGGAGTTCAGAATATTGACAGGATAGATATCCCTTATACAACCTTGAAGAATTTTTTTATGATAGGCTTGCCACGAGTCGCCATTAGACACAACATTGCTGATACATTTACTTTGGCAATTCTTGGCTTTACAAACATAGCCATAATCAGCTGCGAAAAAATCTTTCAAATACAAAATGAAATTTGAAATATCTGGATTTTCAAAAAGAACATATACCTCATTGTAACCTTTGGGGTGTCCATCACTTATATGCAATAGATTGAGCCAATCTAATATGCCTTCTGAAGTTTCAAAATACAATGAAGCCGATATCATGGAACTGAATTTGACTTCCGAAATGGATTTTGCGGGAACATTTATATCATTATATCTTTCAGTCAAGAAATGATACTTGCGAGGCTTGAATGCGTTTGCTGGATAAGCACAAATTGCATCGAGTAATTCTCGTGAGATCTTAAAAGATCTATCATAGTTTATCAATACTAGATACTGATAAGATTTCCCAAAAAGCCAATCAAGCATATCGTTCTCTTTTTGACCGCGGATTCCTCAACACTGTTTCGCTATGGGCATTTGGTTTGGACTACTGAGTGCAACCTAGCGGGGATGTCCTAGGGGTCTTCGGATTCTGGGGCCGATTCTTTCTGCGTACGGATGTTTTCCATCAGGAAGTGGATGGCCTTGAGTCGGCCGTTGCATTTTTCTATACAGTTATCGTAAAACCCCTTGGTTTTCTCGTCCCACTCGGGCACGATTTCGGAGGCGTACAAAAAATGTTCGACGCAGATGGAAAGCTGGTCCGCTTCGCGCCGCAGGTCGTCTAGGTTCGATCTCGTGAAGAATGCCATAATGATAAAGATAAAAAAGAAAAGTCGTCCTAAGAGGTGGCTTGCACATGGTTTGGGGGGCTTTTTTGACACTCTTACATACTAAAACGGCAAAAGAGATGAAAAAGTATGTAAGAATGTGGACGTGTGGGGGAATTCGCGTGATGCTTTACATACTAGATGTCGGAAAATGCTTTGTTAGTATGTAAAATAAACTGTTAAAAGTGCTTTTTTGATTGTTAGTTTATTTGTGATTTTGCGAAAATTACATACTAAAGCCCCTCAACAGGCAAAATAGTATGTAAGGGACGTATTTTTGAACTCAAATTGATTAAATAACATATATTTAAAACATGTCTAAAAGGTTCTTTTTCATCTTGATTGCGCTGATGGCGGTTGCCCTTATCGGGTGTAACGAGGCGGAGAATGTGTTGAAAGACCCGCGCGATGGTCGCGTCTACAAGACAACTACAATTGGCGCGCAGACCTGGATGGCCGAGAACCTGGATTACGAAATAGCAGACAGCTATTGTTACAACAACGATACTAGCAACTGCAAAAAATATGGTCGCCTTTACACGAGGGATGCTGCGTTGAAGGCGTGCCCTGCAGGCTGGCACCTGCCCAGTATGGAAGAATTCAGAATTTTGATAAAGACTGTCGGCGGTGAAAAATTGCGGGTGAGAAACTGAAATCGAAAAGCGGTTGGAATGACGGTGGCAATGGTTCGGATGCTTTCGGTTTTTCGGCACTGCCTGCCGGTACTTGGTTCGATGGGGGGACCACGGGGGATGATGAAGGATTCTCTGAAGAGACTGTTGGTACAGGCTTTTGGGGGTCCACGGAAAATGCGAACAAGGAACTTTACGAGATGAATTTGGTCGATAATGAAATTGCCCCTTATTTTAGTTATAGGGGACGGGGCTTTGGAAATTCCGTTCGCTGCGTAAAGGACTAAATTTATGGTATGAAAGTTGCGCTTTTCGGTTCGACTGGCCTTGTCGGAAAAAATGTCTTGAAACTCCTGGTGCGCCTTGACCAGGTGGAACATGTGTACTGCCCGGTGCGTCGCGTGCCCGAGCCCGCCGAAACCGGTATTTTAGAGGGTGCCGCGAAAATCGACTTCGACGTGGTCGACTTTGAACAGGTGGACAAGCTGCGCGAGAAGTTTGCGGGCCTCGACGCGGCGATATGCTGCCTCGGCACGACTATCAAGCAGGCGGGTAGCAAGCCCGCGCAGGAGAAAATCGATGTGAGGCTCCCGCTATCGCTTGCAGCCGTCGCGAAGAAGGCGGGCGTAAGGCATTTTCTGTGTATGAGTGCGCAGGGAGCGAATTCGCATTCGCCGTTCTTCTACAACCGCCTGAAGGGAATGCTCGAGGAAGGCCTCACGATGATTGGTTTCGAGGCGCTCACGCTCGTGCGGCCGTCGCTACTGCTCGGAAAGCACAAGGACAAGCGGTTCGGCGAAGAACTGATGCAGAAGATTTTTGGCAGGCATCTCGCGATATTACCTGCGAGAATCCGCCCCGTGTTCGCGGAATCCGTCGCTGCCCATCTCGTGGCATCGATGCTCAAGCCGCCTTTTGAACATGTGTGCGCAAGCGACGGCGTGAAGGGCAAGCGGATTATATACAACCGAATATTGGCGCAAACGCCGGCTGACGTTTTTTAAAAGTTATATAGCGGAAATAAGGACTGGCGTAGGCTAGGGATTTTTGTCCTTATTTTTTCCATTTCCATTTCCATTGCCAGGTTTTTCGGCATCCGGGTTACATTTCTTTTGTTGGCCATATGCGTGCTGGAGTCCTGCTCCGTTTCCATTGCTAGTTTTGCAACCGCTTGACGAGTCGTCGTTTGATGCTTGATTGTCGTCGGAGGCTTGATTGTTGCTTGTGCCTTGCTGGGCGGTTTGAGTCGCTGTTGCAGTGCAGCCACCAATGTTGATGTCGCCGACTTCCCAGTATCTAGAGAAGGTCGCGCATTCCGCTGAAGAGGCTATTTGGGAATAATATGCGATTTGCTGATTGGCGGGTGTGATGACAATAGCCCAGGCGCTGCCTGTGGGGCATTCGTTGAGGCTGGAGAGGCTTGTTGCGTGCCAACCGATGAAGGAATTGCCGCTCTCGCTGGAGGATTCGTCTTGTTGGCAGTCCCCGTATTCGAAGTTGCTTGTTTTTCCGTTCCCGGGTGCGGTATAGCCGATGTCTTTCCAGGAACCTACGCCGCGCTCCTGGTGCAGGTATGCGTCTTCAAGATGGATGTAGGAGCCTGCTGCAGAGAGAAGTTCCGTGGTCTTGGCCTTGGCTATCATGCCGAATAGTTTTGGCACGCCGACTGCGGCAAGTACGCCCATAATGACGATAACGACCATTATTTCGATGAGGGTGAAGCCGTTCTTTTTATCCATGAGAGGCTCTTTTGAAAAGATTGCAGAAATCATAAGTTTACGATAATAAAAATATAACATATGGGAACGCCAGGTGCAATACATTTTTCACCTAGTGTACGGAATGCCTAATTATTGTGATTAGCGACAAAGGGGTGGTCGCCGAAGACCGCTTACTTGAACTTCCAGAACTTGTACAGGTATTTGGCGGTCTGGACGGGCGTCTTGAGGAAGGCGCTCTTCTTGTACCCGCTCAGGGCGAACCCCTGCAGTACCTTGTAGAGGCCAATCTGGTCTTCGCGATTGATGGCGAGCAGGAACCTGCGGAACTTGTATTCGAAATCGTGCGTCTTGCCGAAGTACTCGTAGCAGCGCTTTTCGTACTGCTTGAGGAAGTTGCGGCTGAGTGCCGCGGCCTCTCCGGAGGTCGCCTTCAATCCCTGGTCCACGTATTCGGCACAGAAGCGGCCGGCCCTCATCGCGGCAGCGATGCCACCACCCGTGAGCGGGTTGGTGTGGTGGGCGGCGTCGCCCACGAGGGCCAGGCGGTCGAGCGTGTAGTCCTTGAGCGTGCTGGAAACAGGTACGAGCCCGCCTACGGTATGGTTGATTTTTGCCCCCGGGAAGAGCTTCTCGAGCCATTCCATCGTGATTTCGAGAATGTTGCCCGCATGCTTGCCCGCAGCGAGGAACCCTGCGCCGAAGTTCGTGACGTTCGATTTCTGCTTCGGGAAACTCCAGATGTAGCCATCGTTGATAAAGTCGTGTCCCTGCCAGAAGGTGAGGTAGTCGGGCTTGGTCAAGAGTCCCTGCACCTGGATGTCGACTCCCGTGCATGTCTCGCGCGGGTCCTGGACGCTCTTGAGGCCCACCATGCGCCCGATGCGGCTTTCCACGCCGTCGGCCGCGATGACCATCTTCGCAAAAATTTCCTGCGTGCCCGTTTCGGTCACGCTACCGTCGCCGTTGCCTTTCCCGAGCACGACTCGCACCATGCGGGCATCGCCCTCGACGTCGCCCACGAATTCGGCGCGTGCGCAGGTCTCTACCTGGGCGCCGTCGTCGGCCGCAAGTTTTGCGAGCCACGGGTCAAAGATTTCGCGGTTGAGCATGATGCCCGTGTTCGGTTTCGGGACTTCGATGTTCACGCCGTTCGGGCCGTAAATGTAGAGCCCGTTGATGATGCTCTCGATGCAGCTCTCGTCGATGGGGCCGTATGTCTGGAGGTCGGCCAGCGTAGTGCTCGCCTCCCCGCACCGTACCGGGAAGCCGATGCGTTCGCGCTTCTCGAGGAGCAATACCTTGTGCCCCGCCCGTGCTAAGTTCCTTGCGGCAACGGAGCCGCCGGGCCCTGCGCCAATCACCACGACATCGTAACGGGAATCAAGCATCGTTCACCTCCGTAATCGTGAGCGCACCGACGGGGCACGCCTTCACGCAGATGCCGCAGCGCACGCACTTTTCGGAATCAATCTGCAGGTCGAGCCCGAACATGTCGAGCGCCATCTTGGGGCACACGCCTACGCAGCCTGCGCAGGCGTGGCAGATCTTACGGTCGTGGACGAGTTTCTTCATCTCTCCTAATATAATAAATTCTGCATCTCGTAGAACGCCATGAGCCATGCCTGGAGGCGGGTCCAGTCCTTGTCTTCGTCCCTGCGGATGCTGTCGTTGAAGTAATAGACGATGAAATCTTCAAGATGCTCGTCGCCTACCTGAATATAGCGGAGGTCCTTGTCAAAATTTTCGGCTAGTTTCAGGTCCGTGTCGCGGATGGTCTCGCCGTCTATCGCGATAGTCAGGTGCTTCTCGTGGATGACGAGCGAAACATGGTGCCGTTTTCCGTCGAGAACCTTCGCCTTGCCGTAGATGGCATTATCGCTGGAGTCGGTGTCGATTCCGCTATGGATTGTGGTGCAGATGAACTGGGCATCCTTCTCGCATTGGGCAATTTTCAATCCCAGCGTGTCCGTCCCTGCGAATAAAATTTCAATGCTGTCTGAATTGTCGGCGGAGTCGGCCACCTCACCGTTCCTTTCGATCCAGAAACTCACTGCAAAGCTGGGCGTATAGAGACTGAATGTGGAGTCGAAGAACGAAGTGTGAGGCTCGATTTCGGAATAGAGGTGCCGTATGTTATTCCGTTGCTTGTAGGGGTATTCATGCTGGACCAAAAGCCAGTGTGCATCCTGTTCTTTTGCTCCGATGGAATCGAATCTCGCCCAGTATTTCTTCTCGGCGGACTTGTCCTGTTCTGCGGTGAAGAGATCGACGATGCTGCCCCATCCATCGATGAGCAGGTCGAAATCCTTGGGGGCGTAAACGGGGACGATGAGATTGTTCAGGGTCGCATCCAGGCCCGCAGAATCCAGGAGGTCCTTTGCCTTTTGGGGAATGGAGATGCCCAGGGTTTCGACGGAGGTGCCCCACAGGGCTACAATCCCAGACCAGAAAAGTGTGTCACCGGGGCGGATCCTTTTGGAATCGTCGACAAATGGCGACGTGTGCGCCGTATCGTTTCTCCAGACGGTGTATTTGCGAACAAGGCCCGCAGGCATGTTGCGGACGGTCATGTACCCGTTTTCGATGTCCTTGTCGGAGGTCGCTGCGCAGACAAAGGTGCCGTGGAAGCAGATGGAGTCGATATCGCTGAAGGCCCCTTGCAAGTAGATCTGTACGAATGTGGGTGCGCCCACTTCGATTTCGAAGTGGACGGTATCGGGCCACCCCGTATCCCAGGTGGAGTTGTAGTAGTCTTCAAAGCCGAGCAGGGTGTCCGATTCCGGGGTGGCCTTGGCGAGTACCCTGAAGTAGTGGCGGTCGCCCTCCGACTTCATGAAGAAGGTTCCGTCGTCTGCCGTTTCGGTCGAATCCATCGCGTAGGTGTGGTAGTCTACCGTATCGACGCCTGTCAGGTACACGCGCGCCCTTGCGAGGGGCTTGCCCTCGGTGTCGGTAATGAGGCCCGCAATGGTTTTTCCCGACTCTGTCTCAGTCAGGACGCCCGCGGTATTTTCGCCGTTGCTGCACGCCATAAACAGCGACAGCAGAGCCGCCGCGCTAAAAAAGGAAATTTTATTTACTCCAATCATCCCTACTCCAAATTCGAAAACAGGTGGATGTTCATCTGGTAGACGCCGTCGGCATGCTCCTTGTCCTCGCCGATGATGCGTCTTGCCTTCGCCTTGAATTCTTGCAGTTCGGCCTCGAGCTTCTTGTACGCCTCGCTCGAGATGCTGAACGTGAGCGTGCTCATGACGGTCGGCTTCTTGGGCGGCGTGATGAGCGCCTGCTTCGAGAGTTCGAAACACTGCAGCTGGTACTGCTTGATGAGTTCCGCGTTGTTGTACGGCCCGCTGCTGATGCTTTCCTTGGTGGGTTTCCAGAAGCCTTCTTCGTTCTTGCGGGCAAGCCCGAGGCGTTCCAGCAGGGCGAGCGAATCCTTCAGCTTGCCGAGAGGGACCTTCGGGAAAATCCTCTTCTGCACGGGCGCCATGTCGTCGCCCACGTCCATCGCGTCCAGTATGGCGAAGAGCGCGCTGTGGTACCAGCGGCTATAATATTCGTAGGCGTCTTCATTTAATATGTGCTGCGGGTTCGGGTGCAGTTTCAGCAGTTCCTGCATCGCTGCGTTGCGGGCGGCGTCGTTTTTCGCCTGGTCGAGTTCCACCATCGTCTCGAAGTACTTCGCCTCTTTCTTGTCGAGTTCGAGGATTTCGATGAACTTTGCCACCATGCGGGGGCTGACCTTCTTGCCCCTGAGGACATCGGCAAAGTAGCTGCGGCTCTTCTCGAGCCCGAGAAGGTTGCAGATTTCGGTACGCGTAAAGCCGGGTTCCGCCTTGGCGCGGGCGGTCTGGTATTCTTCCAGGAACTTGCGGAAGTGCGTAAACTGGTATATGTCTAGGTACTGGTTCATAGCTTTTGGGCCCGGTGTGGGCGCTTCCTATAATATAGATAAAAAACTTCAAAAATGAGAACTTTTTTGAGAACAAAAAGGGGAAAGAGGCGTAGAAAGGCTTCCGGAATGCGCATCTCCTTGATACTCTTTGAGATAAAAGAAAAATAAAAGATTCCCGTAAAGAACAAAGATGCTCCATTCGGGCGGAAAATTCCGCCCATAAAGGCGATTTTTCTATCTTTTGGCGCGAATTTTATGAGGTAATCCTTATGGGTAATGAGGCAGAAAAGCCGAGTATCATTACGTCCTCGCTTGACTTCCTGGTCAACTGGGGCCGAACCAATTCCCTGTGGCCGTTCCCCTACGGTACGGCTTGTTGTGCAATCGAGTTCATGAGTACGGAAGTGGGCCGCTACGACCTCTCGCGTATCGGGTCTGAGTATGTGCGTTTTACGCCGCGTCAGTCCGATGTGCTTTTGGTCTCGGGTACGATCACCTACAAGCAGGCCCCGATCCTGAAGCGTATCTACGAGCAGATGGCCGAACCGCGCTGGGTTATCGCGATGGGAGCGTGCGCCTGCTCGGGCGGCTTTTACGACTGCTACTGCACGGTTCCGGGCATTGACCACATTATCCCGGTGGACGTGTATATCGGTGGCTGCCCCAGCCGTCCGGAAGCGTTCTTCGATGCGATGTTCGACCTGCAGAAGAAGATCAAGGACGAATCTTACATGAAGCAGCGTGCCGAACAGGTGAAGGACCAGCTCGAAATGATCAAGGCGAAGACTGCCGAAGCCAAGGCCAATGCGAAGGCCTTTGCCCAGGAGAAGGTTACCGACATCAAGGACTTCGTCGTTGAAAAAGAACAGAACATTGTTAAGAAAGCCCAGTTCTGGAAGGAGTAGAAGATAATGACTGCTGAAGAAATCTTCTCTTGCCTGGAAGAAAAGTTCGGCGCGAAACGCGAAACTCTCGACAAGTGGAGCGTGACTGCCGTGCTGAGCGCCACCTACCTGCGCAATGCGGTTGAATTCCTGAGGGATGGTGACGCCGCGAAGTTCGAGATGCTCGTGGATATCGCGGGCATCGACTACCTGACCTACCCGAACCACGAGGGCCCGCGCTTTGCGGTGGCCTATGCGCTCAAGAGCATTTCGAACCCGGGACTCCGCATCCGTCTGAAGGTGCTGGTCGGGGAGGATAACCTCAAGGTCCCGACCATTAGTGACCTGTATGCGAACGCCAACTGGTACGAACGTGAAGTCTACGACCAGTTCGGAATCGTGTTCGATGGCCACCCGGACCTCCGCCGCCTGTTGAACCACGTTGAATTTGTCGGTCACCCGCTCCGCAAGGACTACCCGGCCCAGAAGCGCCAGTGGCTCTCCACCAACGACTACCTGCTCCCGGAACTTGAAAAGCGCCTGCAGGACCTTGGCTACAGGGTCATCCAGCGCAGCAAGGAAGTGGAGACAAACGATAACGAATTCTTGGAAGGGAGTATCAAGGAATGATTGTACTGGATAAGAATGGCGATAAGCTGAACCTGATGCCCCTGAACGTGGGCCCGAGCCACCCGGCCACTCACGGCTGCTTGCGCTTTTTGGCCGCGATGGACGGCGAGACGATTGTCGCGAGCGTAGAAGAAATCGGATACCTGCACCGCGGGTTCGAGAAGATGGTGGAACGCGGCACCTGGCAGCAGGTGGTCCCGTATACCGACCGCCTCAACTACTGCTCGGCCATCATGAACAACATCGCGTACTGCCGTGCGGTAGAGAACATGTTCGGCGTAGAAATCACGGAACGTTGCAAGGTGCTCCGCGTAATTGTAAATGAGCTCAGCCGTATCAACGACCACTTCGTGTGCGTCGCGGCGGCCTTCCAGGATTTGGGTGGAACGACTCCGTTCATGTACGCCTTTAACCCCCGCGAAGAAATCATGTGCATCTGGGAAAAGCTCACGGGTGCGCGCCTCACGAACAGCTACGCCCGCATTGGCGGCCTCTACCGCGACAGCTACGATGGATTTGAAAACGATGTGCTTGCGGCCCTTGGTTCTGTCGAGAAGGCCCTGAAGGACCTGCACGCATGCCTTGACCGTAACCGCATCTTCCTCGACCGTACGGTGGGAATCGGCAAGATTTCTGCAGAACGCGCCATCAGCTACGGCTGGACGGGCCCGTGCCTGCGCGCCTCGGGTGTCGCATCTGACCTGCGCAAGGATGAACCCTACTACGATTACGAAACCTACGACTGGGAAGTCGTGGTTGGCACGCAGGGCGACTGCAACGACCGCCTCCAGGTGCGTCTTGCTGAAATCGAGGAATCCGTGAAGATCGTGCGCCAGGCCCTGAAGCGCCTTACGCCAGGGCCGGTCGACATCGTCGACCCACGCATTCGCGTGCCGGCGCACAAGCTCGCCTACCAGGATATGGAAGGCCTCATCGGGCGCTTCAAGAGCGTGTACGAAGGCATCCGCGTCCCCGAGGGAGAATACTACTGCGGAAGCGAGTGCGCGAACGGCGAACTCGGCTTCACGATTGTTTCTGACGGCAGCGGCCATCCGTACCGCATCAAGGTGCGCCCACCCTGCCTCACGCAGTTTGCCGCATTCCACGAACTTGTGGAAGGTGGCCAGCTTGCCGACTCCATGGCCGTACTTTCGGGCCTCAACATTATCGCTGGAGAACTTGACCGATGAGAGAACATATTCAAGGTGCAGTCCAGTTCGTTTCGAACAACCGTTTAAAGTTCGACCGTCCCGCGCAGCCCATCGAGGCCCTGCCGGATCCCGGCCAGACGTTCGGTTATGTAAACAAGGAAGTTCCGCAACCCTCCCCGAAGGAAGTGCTCGCAAAGCTTGAGACTCCTGAAATCAAGGAACGTTGCGCTGACCTGCTTAGCCGCTATCCGGTGGGCCAGGGAGCCCTCCTCGAAGTGCTGTGGCTCGTGCAGGGCGTGTTCGGCTGGGTGCCGCGCGAAGGCATCCGTTGGGCGGCCAAGGTTTGCGGTTGCGCGCCGGCCCATGCGCTCGGTGTCGCGACCTTCTACACCATGTATAACCACGCGCCGAAGGGCAAGTTCCTGCTGCAGTTCTGCCGCAACATCAGCTGCACCATCAAGGGTGCGCCGGCTCTGATCGCGCACGTGGAAAAGTCCCTGAACATCAAGACGGGCGAGACAACTCCGGACGGCCTCTTCACGCTTTTGCAGGTGGAATGCCTCGGTAGCTGTGGCAACGGCCCGATGATGCTCGTGAACGATGACTTTGCGACCGACGTGGAAAACGACCAGCTGGTGATGAAGCCGGGGACGACGCTTACCGAAGAAAGCATCGCCCGCATTCTCAAATGGTGCTACGCCCACGAAGACAACGTCCCGAAGCACGATGTTCTCGGTGGAATCGTGAAGGGCCACGGCGGCCACCCCGGCGCTCCGGGTGCTACGGCCAAGCCGCAGGTCGCGGACTACGCTCCCCCTTCTCCGGTTTTGAACGTGAAGGCCGAAGCCGACGAAAACGGCGCCACTCTCACCTGGAAGGGCGCTCCCGAATTCACGAAGATTGTGGTCGAAAAGAAGAACGGCTCCAAGTGGGACGTCGTTGGCGAACCCGGCGTGAAGGACAAGGCTTTTGTGGATGCTGCCGGCAAGGTCGGCGACGTGTACCGCATGATTGCAACTTCCGGTGAACGCACGGCGAAACCTTCTAACGAGGCCGTCACCACCCAGAAGCCGGCTCCGGTCGAGGAGGCTAAGTAATTATGGCTGAATGTGTAAAAGTTTGTACGCAGAATTTTGGCAAGGGTGCCCAGGACATCGAAGTCTACAAGAAACTGGGCGGCTATGCGAACATTTCGGAACGCCTGTTCAACATGAGCCAGTTCGAGCTCATCGACTACGTGCAGCGCTCTAACCTGCGTGGCCGTGGCGGTGCAGGCTTCCCGACCGGTATGAAGTGGAGCTTCGTTCCCCGCAATTCCGGCAAGCCCGTGTATATCGTGGTGAACGCCGACGAAGGCGAAGGCGGAACGTTCAAGGACCACTTCTTGATGATGGAAGATCCGCACCGCTTGATCGAAGGCCTGATTATTGCAGCTTGGGCTCTCGGTAGCCGTGCTGCCTACATCTACTGCCGCGGCGAGTTCCTACCTTGCATCGAGAGCATCAACAAGGCGCTGAACCAGGCATACGCTGCCGGCTACCTCGGCGAAAACATTATGGGCACCAAGTTCTGCTTCGATATCTTCGTGCATCGCGGCGCCGGCGCCTACATCTGCGGTGAAGAAACTGCTCTTATCAACTCGCTCGAAGGCCAGAAGGGCCAGCCCCGCCTGAAGCCGCCTTTCCCGGCGGTGAGCGGTGCATGGAAGAGCCCGACTTGCGTGAACAACGTGGAGACCATCATGGCGCTCCCGTGGATTCTGCAGCATGACCCGAGCGAATATGCCAAGATGGGTACGCCACGTGCCGGCGGTACGAAGGTGTTCTGCATCAGTGGCGACGTGAAGAATCCGGGCGTGTACGAGGCTCCTCTCGGAACCCCGATGATGACGATGATTAACGAATATGCCGGTGGCGTCGTGGGCGGAAAGCTCAAGGCTGTGCTGCCGGGCGGTTCCTCGTGCGCTCCCTTGACTGCCGAAGAAGCGGCGGTCGCGACGATGGATTACGAATGCCTCGCCTCGATGAAGACGATGTTCGGTTCGGGCGCCATGATCGTGATCAACGATACCCACAACATGGTGGACCTCTTGAACTGCCTCGGCAACTTCTATAGTCACGAATCTTGCGGCCAGTGCACTCCGTGCCGCGAAGGTACGGGTCTTCTGCACCGCATGCTGAACCTGATTGTCGAAGGCAAGGGCCACGACGGCGACGTGGAACTGATGCAGAGCCTCTGCGGCGGTTTTGGCGGCGTGACGATTTGCCCGCTGTCCATTTCGCTTGGCGGCCCCGTTTCGAGCTACACGGCGAAGTTCCGTGCGGACTTCGATGAATATATCGCAAAGAACCCCGACCACGCCAAGCCGCGTGTTCAGGAAACCTATCGTCCTGGAATTTTCTGGTAATAATATGAGTAACTACTACAACATGCCGAAACTCCCGACCGAGAACAGCCCGAAGGTGGAAATCTTCGTGGACGACAAGCCGGTGATGGTTCCTGGCGATACGAACCTCCTCGAGGCCCTCAAGGCCGTCGGGATTGAAACACCCCACGTATGTTACCATCCTTACCTCCCGGTATCGGGTAACTGCCGCCAGTGCCTGGTGGAACAGGAAGGTCCCCGCGGCCGCATGCTCGTGATTGCCTGCTACACGCCGGTTGCCCCGGGCATGAAAATCTACACGCCTGCCTCCAGCGCCCGCGTTAAAAACGCCCGCAAGGCCACCCAGGAATTCATGCTGGTGAACCACCCGCTCGATTGCCCCATCTGCGACAAGGCCGGTGAATGCACCCTGCAGGAAAACTACATGGAAGCGGGCCAGAACGAATCCCGCATGCGTCCCGAATACGGCAAGAACTACCACGGCAATCCGGCGCACCAGTTCATTGATGCGAAGGGCCAGCTCCGTGGCGGCAAGCATGTGGACTTGGGCCCCCGTGTGTTGCTCGACGAAGAACGCTGCGTGCAGTGCGACCGTTGCGTGCGCTTTATGCGTAGCATCGCCGGTTCGGAACAGCTGCAGCTCGCCGGCCGTGCCGACCACACCTACATCACCACGTTCCCGGGCGAAAAGCTCGACCACGAATACGACCTGTGCGTGACGGACGTGTGCCCGGTGGGCGCCATGACTGCGAAGTACTTCCGCTTTCAGAAGCGTGTCTGGCTGCTTTCCCACACGCCGACCATCTCGATGGACGATTCCCTCGGCGCGAACATCTGGCTTGACCATGCCGATGGCCGCATCTACCGCGTGATGCCGCGCTGCAACCCCGAAGTGAACCGCAGCTGGCTTTCGAACACGAGCCGCCTTGCGTTCCAGCAGTTCGACAAGAACCGCTTGCCGGCGATGGGCTTCCACGTGATTCAGGAAGTCATTTCTGAAACCAAGTCTGTCGGGGGCAAGGTCGCCCTCGTCGCGGGTGGCGCCTGCACCATCGAGGATTTGGCTGCGCTCCGCATGCTCAAGGATTCCTTGGGCGACTCCGCCGAACTTTTCGGCGGGACCTTCAAGAAGGTCGGTGCCCCCGACGGCATCGCCATGAGCGGTGACCCGATGGCGAACCGCATGGGCCTCAAGCTGATGGGCGTGCCCGATGACAACCTTGCCGATCTCGTGAAGCGCGCCGGTGAATTCAAGGTGCTCGTGACCGTGAACGCGGACCTCTTCGGTGAAGATGCCGCCGCGGCTTCTGCCTTGGAAAAGATTCCGAGCCGCATCGCGCTCTCGGCATTCAACGATGCGACCGCCGCGAAGGCGACTCTCGCATTCGGCATCCGCCACTGGAGCGAAATCCAGGGGTCGATGGTGAACAGCCTGAACATCCTCCAGAAGCTGAATGCATGTCCGGTCTGCCCCGACGAAAAACTCCGCCCGGCCTACGAGGTGCTCTCGGAGCTTGCCGGAGCAAAGTTCGGCTGCGCATCCGAGGCCTTCAGACAGGCTGGCGCATACGCCCCGGCCCTCTCCGGCCTTACCTACGATTCTATCAAGAGCACAGGCAATCTCCTCGAAGGAGGTAACGCATAATGGATATTATCGAATCCAAAACCTGGGTGGAATGGCTCATCACGATTGCGAAGTTCGCCTTCTGCTTCGTGCCGGTCCTCTACATCCTGTTGCTGATTCCTATGGAACGCCGTGGCGCCGGCTTCATGCAGGACCGCCAGGGACCTAACCGTTCCTACATCAAGATTCCCTACTTCGGAAAGATCCGTCTGTTCGGCTACGTGCAGAACATGTGCGACGGTACCAAGCTGTTCTTCAAGGAAATGTTCGCTCCCGCGGGCGTGAATAAGGTGCTCTACTACGTGGCGCCGGCAATCCCGTTCGCCATCGTGTTCCTCTCGCCCTGCGTGATTCCCTGGTTCGGCCCGATGGTGTTCGAATGGGGCGGCAAGATGGTCCGCATTCCGGGATCCATCATCGATTCCGACGTGGGCGTGCTCCTGCTGTTCGGTTTCAGCTCGCTTTCCGCGTTCGGCGCCGTATTGGCCGGTTGGGCGTCCAAGTCCAAGTACAGCTTCCTCGGTGCGCTGCGTACGAGTTCCATGACCATCAGTTACGAAGTGTGCCTCGGCCTTTCGATGATGGGCATCCTGCTCCTCGCGGGTTCCTTCAACCTGACCGATATCGTGACCTGGCAGGAACACCACGTGTGGGGCATTGTCGCCCAGCCGGTGGCGTTCTTCTGCTTCCTCATCGCGAGCATCGCTGAAACCGGCCGTGCCCCGTTCGACGTGGCCGAAGGCGAGCCCGAACTTGTCGCCGGCTACCATACGGAATATGGTGCCATGCAGTTCGGCCTGTTCTACATGGGTGAATACTCGCATATCTGCATCAACAGCTTCCTCATTGCAACACTCTTCCTGGGCGGCTACGCGGTTCCGTTCGTGACGACCGAGACGATGCAGGCCCACATGGGCGGCTCGCTTGCGGTGCTCTGCGGCATCCTCGCGTTCCTCGCTCTCGCGTTCCTCCACATGGTTCACCGCTACTCGAAGAAGCTTGCCGCTACGGCCCAGACTCACCGCTTCGAGGTGCTCCGCGAATACAAGCTCTACAATATCATTGCGTGGGCTGCCGTTGCGGTGTTCGTCATCCTCGGCGTCTGCGCCTGGTTCTTCTACAATCCGGCGAACATGGTCGTGAACGGTGTTGCCGTGGGCAGCCTCGCGACGGCTCTCGGTACGGCGCTCATCCACCTGCTCGTGCTCGTGGTGAAGAGCGTCATGTTCTGCTGGGTGTGGATTTGGGTGCGCTGGACTCTTCCGCGCTTCCGCTACGATCACGTGATGAACCTCGGCTGGAAGATTATCCTGAACATCGCCCTCATCAACCTCGTGGTGACTGCGGTCATCGCTAAACTCGTAGGGGGTAACTAATGCGTGTTATTAGACAGAAACCCATGACGTTGGGCGAACGCCTCTATATTTTCGAGGCCCTTCGCGGTCTGTGGACGACTCTCAAGCATGCCGCCCGCGGCCTGTTCCGCTATGAGACGCTTCCGACGATTTCGTATCCGGAAGGAAAGCCCGAAGTCCGCAACACTTATCGTGCCAAGCATCGCCTGATGCTTCGCCCCGATGGCACCCCGCGCTGTGTCGCTTGCGGCATGTGCGCAGCGGCCTGCCCCGCGCACTGCATCTTTATCGAGGCTACGGCCAGTGACGACCCGCGTATCGAGAAGCGCGTGATGCGTTTCGATATCGACCACCTCACTTGCGTGTTCTGTGGTCTCTGCGTCGAAGCTTGCCCGGTGGATGCGCTCCGCATGGATACGAAGGAAATGGTCTTTGAACACCGCAACCGCGATGACTTTGTCGCCCACCTCTACGATCTCACCAACTGGGATCCGAAGGATTATCCGGACGACGAACAGAGTCAGGTGGCTCCCGGTGGAACCAAGAATGCCGAGGCCCTCAGGGTCTGGGGAATGGAGGTTAAGTAATGCTTGCCCTTATTTATTTCATCATTCTCGCGGTGATTGCTCTCGGTGCTGCTACCTGCGTACTGCTGAGCCGTCATCCTCTTTACGGGGCGCTTTCGCTCGTCGTTTCCATGGTGTCGCTCGCCGGCATCTACGGCCTTCTCGGTAGCCCCTTCCTCGGGGTCGTGCAGGTTATGGTTTACGCCGGCGCCATCATGATGCTCGTGACGTTTGTCATCATGGTGCTGAACGGTGCCCGCGATTCCCGGACGCCGATGTTCGACAAGGTGTCGCTCTTCATCATCCCCGCGGTCCTCGTGCTTGCGGCGCTCGTGGGTGTGGCTCTTGTCCGTGCCCCGCTCGGCTTCGATGCTGCGACAATCCGCGGCTCCGTGGCGGTGACGTCGGAAACTCTCTTTAACGTGGCCCAGGGCGGCCCGGGTTACTTTATCCTGTTCGAGGTGCTTGGCCTGCTCCTGCTCTCTGCTATGGTGGCGGCCGTGCTCATGGCCAAGAAGCGCCTCGGTTCTGTGGATTCTGAAAACGTGGAGGAAAAACACTGATGGAACTCCAACCCATTTTCATTCAGATTCTTGCCTTGGCAATCTTTGCCGTCGGCATCATTGTTGCCATCTCGCGTCGCAACCTGTTCTTCGTGCTGATGGGCATTGAACTTGCCTTGAACGCCGTGAATCTCTCGTTCGTGGGGTTCGCGAAGACGCTTCCTGCCGAAGCGAGCCTTACGGGCCAGATTGTGCCTCTGTTCTCCATCGCCATTGCGGCTGCCGAAGCGTGCGTGGGTTTTGCGATGGTCATCCTGATCTTCCGCAACCGCGAAAGCGTCGATGCGGATTCCTATTCCAACATGAGGGGCTAAGCGATGACAAATTTACCTTTGTGGCTCATTCCCCTGTTCCCCCTGCTGGGAACGATTCTCCTCGGTACGATTGCTGTCGTTTCTTCCGGTAGCAAGAAGGGCGCAGCCGAAAACATCGTGGGTGGACTTGCCGTCATTTTCCCGGCCATGTCCTTTGCCTGCGTGACGGTCCTGGCCTGTGGAATGCCGGAATCCGGAATCCGTGAAACCCTCTGCAACTGGATCGATTTCCCGCTTCTGCATGTGGATATCGGATTCCTGTTCGATGGGCTTTCCCGCATCATGCTCCTGTTCGTCACAGGAATCGGAACGCTTATCGCGCTCTACTCTATCGGCTACATGCATGGCGACCGCGGCTTCGCACGTTTCTTCGCCTACATCAACCTGTTCCTGTTCAGCATGATCGTGCTTGTGCTTTCGGACAACCTCCTCCTCACGTTCTTCGGTTGGGAAGGTGTGGGTCTCTGCTCTTACCTGCTCATCGGCTTCTGGAACAAGGACCTCAAGAACTGCAAGGCGGCGAACAAGGCGTTCATCGTGAACCGCGTGGGCGACATTGGATTCCTTCTCGGAATGCTTTGCCTCCTCTCTATTGGCGGTGCCGCGGTCCTCAACTACGACATTTTCAACCAGTTCATGCAGATGATTCTGAACGGCGGCCATCTTGACCTGGTGTTCACGCTTCTCACCTTGACGGGTGTGTTGTTCTTCGTGGGATGCACCGGCAAGTCCGCGCAGATTCCGCTCCTGACCTGGCTTCCTGACGCCATGGCGGGTCCGACTCCCGTGTCCGCGCTCATCCACGCGGCGACGATGGTCACGAGCGGTGTGTACCTGGTGGCGCGCATGGGCAAGATGTTCTGCATGCTGCCCGAGGTTTTGCTCCTCATTGCGTTTGTCGGTATGTTCACTGCGCTCTGGGCTGCCATTACGGGCCTCTTCCAGAACGACATCAAGAAGGTGCTTGCCTACTCGACAATCAGCCAGCTCGGCTACATGTTCATGGCGGCGGGCGTCTGCGCGTTCGATGCCTCCATCTTCCACGTGTTTACGCACGCCTTCTTCAAGGCAGCGCTCTTCCTTGGCGCGGGTGCGGTTATCCACTCGCTGGCCGGGGAACAGGATATGCGCAAGATGGGCGGCCTCCTGAAAAAGACCCCGGTCACGGCTTGCGTCATGATTTTTGCGTTCTTCGCGATTGTCGGGTTCCCGGGTTTCGCTGGCTTCTGGTCCAAGGACCTGATTCTCGAAAAACTCGTTTCTAACGGCCCTGTCATTGCGATGCCTTTTGCTCTCGGCGGCTCGGTGAACGTGCCTGTCGGAATGATTCTCTATGTGGTTGGCCTTGCGACGGCCGTTATCACGGCGGTCTACATGGGACGTCTCATTATCATGACCTTCTTCGGTGAATACCGCGGAAGCAAGGAGAGCGAGGCCCATATCCATGAGGCTCCGGCCGTGATGCTCATCCCGATGGTCGTGCTCACGTTCGGTTCCATCTTCGCGGGCTACCTCTGGGCGGACATGATCGGCATTACGTTCTTCAAGGATTCCCTCGCTGCGGCCCTGGGTGGTGCCGAGGCGGTTGGCGAAGGCATCCTGTCGGCGCATCACGTGAACCCGGTGCTGTTCGCGGTACTCGGCACGCTGGCTGCCCTACTGGGTATGTTTATCGCCTGGCGCGTCTATGCGAATAAGAAAATTCCGACCCCCAAGGATTCGGGTGCTCCGGAAGGTTCTGCGGCGGCATGGACGTTCGTGTGGGACTACATCCATGTTGGATTTGTTTTCCCGGTGCGTGTGATTGCCTGGATTTGCGATGTCGTTGTCGACAAGTTCCTGCAGGCGTTCCAGTGGACGCTTGGTGCAATCGGGGAAATCCTCGGTGATGGCGCGAGTACTTTCCAGGTCCGCAGGGTGCGTCTCCAGCTTGCGCTCAGCATTACGGGGGTCGCGCTGATTGTGCTCGTCGCCCTGTTTGCCGAAGGCATCGTCGGTATTCCGGACTTTGTCTTTAAACTCATCGATAGTGTAAAATCTCTTCTCGGGAGGGTAATCTAATGCTTTTACATCTCCTCGTCTTTGCGCCGTTCGTTGCGGCCATCCTGATGGTTCTCAACTCCAAGGAGGATTTCAAGGCCTCGACGCACATGGCGATTCTTTTTGGGATTGTTTTTGCCGGCATGTCGGTTGCGCTGGTCGCTAATGGCAACATGGCGACGACCCCTGTCGAGTGGTTCCATATTCCGGGTTGCAAGGGCCCTGCCTACTACTATCTCTATAGCCATGGCCTGGGCGCCTGGATGGTGTTCCTGTCTTGCGGGCTTTCGCTGGTCGCCCTTATCTCGGCGCGCGGACACCTGGACAAGAACTACCGCAACTTCGCTATCGGCATTTTCGCGCTCATGGGTGCGATGAACGGAACGTTCCTCGCTGCCGACGCGGTGCTGTTCTTCTTCTTCTTCGAGGCCATGGTGATTCCCGCGGCGCTTCTCATTGCGGGCTTCGGTGGCGAAAAGCGGAAGCAGGCTGCAATGACGTTCGCGATTTACACGCTGGTGGGTTCTGCCCCGATGATGGTCGCTCTCTGGTACCTATTGACCATTGCCGACAATTCGCTGGTGCTTTCTATCGTGCTCGCGGTCCAGACGATGCCCCAGAGCGCACAGCTGCTTGTGTTCTTGAGCTTCCTGCTCGCATTCCTCGTGAAGACTCCGATTTTCCCGTTCCACGGCTGGCAAGCGATAACGTATTCCGAAGCTCCGGCTCCGCTTTCGGCTATCCTTACTGGCGCGATGAGCAAGGCGGGCGTTTTCGGTTTTATCGCCTGGATGCTCCCGATCTTTACGCTTGATGTGCCACAGATTATGACGGTCCTGTGGCTTGGCCTTATAACCGCGATTTACGGGGCGCTCATGGCGCTCCGCGCGACTGACGGCAAGAAACTGCTCGCCTACAGTTCCATGAGCCATTTGGGCATCGCGGTTGCTGGCGTATTCAGCTTCTCCGAGTCGATGCTTACGGCTGTCCTCGTGCTCCTGGTGGCGCATGGCATTTCTGCCGGTGTTCAGTACTTCTTGCTCGGGGTTGCCGAACGCATGACGGGGACTCGCAATATCGAGGAAATGGGCGGACTTTCGCATACGAATCCTGTGTTCGGATTCCTCTTTGGCGCTGCGGGCGTCCTGGCCCTCGCGGTTCCCGGTACGGCCGGGTTCATCGGGGAATTTGGCGTCCTCCTTTCTGTTTGGGACATGAACCCGTTCTGTGCTGGCGTCGTGGGCTTCTGCATGATCCTCTCGGCGGCCTACATGCTGCGCTTTATCCAGAAGGTCATTTTTGGAACGCCTGCCCGCGAATACAAGGAAGGCCCGCGTGCGAGCGCGCTTGAAGGTTTTGCCTATGGCGTGATGCTCCTGCTCCTCCTGGTGTTTGGTTTCCATCCCGCTTTCGTGACGAACGCTCTGCGTGATCTCAACGACTCCACGGAACAGACGGCGGCCATTGACGAAGAAGCCGCTGTCGATGAGGCTTTGCCCGATGCGCTTCCTGTCGAGGATGAAGAAACTGTGGAGGCGGAACCCCTCGAATCGCACATCGCGACTTCTGCCGACGTGGCGCAGCTCGATTCTTCGCTGACAGCAGCCGGATTCTCCGAAGAGGAGAAGAAGGAACTGATCCGTCAGGTAATCGAAACCGAGGCCAATATGGCGAAGGCGACCGCAGCCGCTCTCGAAAAAGAACAATCTGCTCAACCGACCGTAAAGGACGAGGAGGCTTCCAATGACTAGTCTTGTGATGTTTATGCCGGTAATCGTAGTGGCGCTTGGCGCGCTGGTCTCGCTTGCCGCAGAACCGTTCCTGAACGACGAAAGCAAGCACAAGGTCCTTCCGTGGGTTGCTGCGGTGTTTGTCGCGCTTGGCATGGCGGCGTTTGCCTTGGTGAAGGTGGATTGCGTCTACGATCTGTTCGCGGTGGACCCGGTCCGTCGCTTGCTCGGTGTCTCTGTCCTCCTTTGCGCCTTGCTCGGCATTGGCGGACTCCAGTGGATGCTCGGCCGCGAGAAGATGAAGGGTGGCGAAGCCTACGGGCTCATGCTTCTCGCTTCTTGCGGTGCCCTGCTCATGACGCAGGCGATAGACTTCCTTTCCCTCTTCATTGCCATGGAACTCACGAGTTTCCCGGTCTATGCCCTTGTCGGCATCCGCCGTAAAGACCAGAATGCGGGTGAAGGCGTGTTCAAGTATTTTGTGTCGGGCTCCATATTCAGCGCCTTCTTCCTTTACGGGGTGGCCTTGATTTATGGCGCTACGGGTAGTACGCACATGTTCTCTGCAGTGCTTGAAGGCCGTGGCTCGATTTATGCGGTGGGCATCCTGCTTGTCGTGTTCGGTCTCCTGTTCAAGGCAGGCGCTGCCCCGGTACATTTCTGGGTGGCCGATGTCTATACGGGTGCATCCGTTGCCGTGACTGGCTTCATGGCTGCTGTCGTGAAGGTGGGTGCATTAGCGGCTCTCGGCTCTGTATGGGTGGGAATCCTCGCGACCCGTGCCGGAGCTCCTGCTGCATGGAACCTTGCAGAACCGGTGAAGTTTGCATCCCAGTCTCCCGCACTTTATTACGTTGTCCTGGTTGTCGCTATCCTCTCGATGGTGATTGGCGCCTTCAGTGGCCTTGCCCAGAAATCCATCCGTCGAATTCTTGCGTTCTCTGCCGTGATGAACGCGGGCTTCATTGTGATTGGCCTCCTGCTTCCGAACTACCTCAAGGAAGGCTCCGTGCAGCTTGGCTCCATGTTCTTCTTCCTGGTGACTTACGCCATCGCAAGTGCGGGCGCCCTGACGGGAATTGCCTACCTTGCCGGTAAAGAAGACAAGAACGAGAACCTGGAAGACATTCAGGGTGTCGGCCGTCGCCGTCCGTTCGTTGCGCTCGGTGTTGCGGTCTGTCTTGCTAGCCTTGCCGGACTTCCGCCTGTCGCGGGCTTCCTCGCGAAGTTTGCTCTGTTCGCAGGAGCCTTCTCTGCGGGAATGACGGCTACGGCCATCTTTGGCTTTGGCCTTTCGCTCGTGGCGGCGGTTTACTACCTTCGAATCGCCTATGTGCTGTTTGCTCCCCGCAAGGAACCTTGCCAGTGCAAGTGCTGCTGCCAGACGGATCCCCATTATGGCTATATGCTCAAGTTTACCGTATCGCTTGCTGCTCTTGCCCTGCTTGCGATGAGCGTGCTTCCGGCATCTGCCCTCATCGGCTAGTCTTTAGAGGATAAATCTAAAAGGGAATGCCCTGCCGGATTCGGCGGGGCTCCTTTTTTTATCTATCTTGTTGCACAAGAAAGGGGTTTGCGAAGATGATTTGTCCGGAATGTGGAGAACGATTTAATTTTTACGAGCCGCAGTGCCCGTGGTGCGGGGCTGCGAAGCCTGTAGAAAAAGAGAAGTCTGACGAGGGGGCGGAACCTTCCGGTTCTCAAATTGAAAATGCCCCGGAGAAGGAAGTATTCTTTACGTACAAGGCACGCAAACGCCATGGCGGGAAAGTACTGATGGTGGGCAAATATTGTATAGCACTCTTTCTCTTTATGGTCTTTGTTTGCATGCTCGGTCAACTCTTTAGGGAACCGATTACGAAGTATCTTCTTTTAACAGTTTTTATACCTCTTGCTGTATCTGTTGTTTTTTTCTTTGATGCCGGCTACTCCATCAAGGCCGTGCGCGAAATAAAATGTCGCAAGGACGATTTTGTGTTGTACAGGCTCAATGACGAGGCTGTCCTTCCGTTTGGCAAGACGGATATACTAAAAAAGAGGTACAGAACGGGGCTTTTCCGTCATATGTATGTTTTTGTTATTGACAAGGAAATCTTCTTCGTCGACGAACACGATTTCCCCGAAGTTGCCGAAACGATGAACAATCTTTATTTCGGGAAAGACTGAAATTTTTAAATTTGCAAAAAAAGGATTTATCATGGACAAGATTTATCGTTCGGGTATCGGTTTTGACGTTCACAAGTTGGTGGAAGGCCGCAAGTGCATTATTGGCGGGGTGGATATCCCGTACGAGAAGGGCCTCTTGGGCCATAGCGATGCAGACGTCTTGCTGCATGCCATTAGCGACGCCCTGCTGGGTGCCGCAGGCCTCGGCGATATCGGCACGTACTTCCCGGATACCGACCCGGCCTTCAAGGGCGCTGACAGTCTGGAACTGTTGCGCAAGGTGGGCGAGGAGGTCAAGAAGGCGGGTTACGAGATTGTCAATATCGACAGCATCGTGATGTGCGAACGCCCGAAGGTGAACCCGCACAAGGACGCCATGAAGGCAAACATCGCCCGCGTACTCGGGATAGACGTGAAGCAGGTCGGCATCAAGGGTACCACGACCGAAAAGCTCGGGTTTACGGGCAGGGGCGAAGGCATCGCCAGCCAGGCGGTCGCAATGGTAAGAAGTCTGTAAGGAAAAAGGCTCGGGGCACGAGGCTCTCGTTGTCCCTAATTCAACGAGTTTGGTTTACCATTTTTTGGTGGTTAAATTTTACCTAATTTTTTCTATATTTTACGCCAGCTTTACAATCAACAATTCACCGCCATGAGTCCGGGCTAGCTGAAAGGCAGCGACGATGATCCGGTAGTGGCGCTCCATAGGTAGGTCCTATTATATGGCTTGGATGGCGTTTAAAATGTTAGGGTGCCTGGCGCTCCTCATGTTCGGCATGAAGTCGATGAGTGAATCCTTGCAGAAAATGGCGGGTCCGCAGCTCAGGCATGTGCTCGGAACCATGACCACAAACCGTTTCACGGGTATGCTTACCGGCATGTTCGTCACAGCATCAGTACAGAGTTCGACCGCCACCACGTTGATGACGGTCTCTTTTGTTAATGCGGGGCTACTTACGCTGATGCAGGCGATTTCGATTATCCTCGGCGCCCACATCGGAACGACCGTTACGGCATGGATCATGAGCCTCGGGTTCTCGTTCAACATTGCAAACTTCGTTTACCCGGCGTTCTTCGTGGGCATCATTCTCGTTTACCTCAACAAGAAGCGTGTGTTGGGCGAGTTCCTGTTTGGCGTGGGTTTCCTTTTCCTTGGCCTTACCACCCTTAAAGAAACCGGTTTTACCGTGGTGCAGGACCCGGGGGCAAGCGCGTCTATCAGCCAGTTCTTCGCGCATTTCAGCGAACCGAATTTTTTCAACTCGCTGTTCTTCCTCGTGATGGGAACAATCCTCACGTTGTGTGTGCAGTCTTCTGCCGCCATCATGGCCATCACGATGATTCTCTGCTCCACCGGTGTGCTTCACATTGACCAGGGCATCATGCTCGTGCTCGGCGAGAACATCGGTACGACGATTACCGCGAACATCGTAGCTCTCTCAGCCAATACGCAGGCGCGTCGCGCGGCTCTAGCTCACTTTACTATCAATGTTATCGGCGTGATTTGGGTGGTGATTGTGCTCAAGTGGTTTCTCGCCGCCGTGTGCCACGTGGTGGGTTACGACCTTTCCATCCATCCGGGCGATGAAGGCTATGCTGCAAACCTCGCGAAGATTTCCGTGGTGCTCGCCTCGTTCCATTCTGCGTTCAACGTGTCGAACACCTTCATCCAGATTTGGTTCATCAAGTTCATCGAGAAGTTCGTGTGCAAGGTCATCAAGTCCAAGAATTCCGAAGAGGAAGAGGACTCCCGCCTGCACTTCATCAGCTCCGGCCTCATGGGTACTCCCGAACTTTCGCTCCTTGAAGCCCGTAAGGAAATTAGCCTCTTTGCGACCCGCACTCGCAAGATGTTCAATTTTGTGCCTGACCTTTTGACAATGAAGGAAGAGAACGATTTCGTGAAACTGTTCGCCCGCATCGAAAAGTATGAAGGTATCAGCGACAACATGGAAATTGAAATCGCGAAGTACCTGAATCAGGTGTCGGAAGGCCGTCTGAGCCCCGAAAGCAAGACGACCATCCAAGCGATGCTCAGGGAGATTTCTGAAATCGAGAGCATTGGCGATGCCTGCTACAACATGGCCCGCGCCATCAACCGCAAGTTCCGCAGCAAGGAAGACTTTACCGAAGAGCAGTACGACCACATAAAGCATATCATGAACCTGTGCGACAAGGCGCTCGAACACATGATTGCCGTGCTCGACGACAACCAGCAGGTTGACCTGAACCGTACGTTGAACCTTGAAAATGAAATCAACGACTACCGCAAGCTTCTCAAGGGAAAAAATGTCGCCGATATCGAGAACCAGAAATACAGCTACCAAATGGGCGTGCACTACATGGACGTGGTGAACGATTGCGAAAAGCTGGGCGACTACGTGGTGAACGTGGTCGAGGCTCATGCGAACAAAAAATTCTCTACATAATCCCGCTTGCTTTGTGCGAATTACGGTACGAACCTTGTAAATACGGTGTCAAGAAATCTTTTGTACCGCAAGTTTTTCGTGCCTGTTTTTTACAAGTAAAATTTGTGTAAAGTGTAGATAAAACCTTTGCGAAGCCGTTGCTTCAGGTATTGGATAAACGCTGTGGTCTTTTTATCTTGTTGTTGGGTAAATTGTGAATATGATTTACATAGTTGAAGACAATTCCGAAATCCGCGAAATGGAAGCCTACGCTCTCAAGAGTAGCGGTTTTGAGGTCAAAGCCTTCGATTGCGGGAAAAGCCTTGACGAGGCTGTCAAGGCCCGCGTGCCTGACTTGTTTGTCCTCGACATCATGCTGCCGGGCGAAGACGGCCTTAGCATCCTGAGACGTCTCCGTACGCAGGAATCCACGTGCAATGTTCCCGTCATCATGCTTACCGCGAAGAGTTCCGAACTGGACAAGGTCAAGGGGCTCGATCTGGGGGCCGACGACTATATCGCAAAGCCGTTCGGTGTCCTGGAATTCATTTCGCGTGTCAAGGCGTTGCTCCGTCGTTCGGGCATGGTGAATGTCGAAGCGGCTGAACCGAAAATTATTTCGCTCGGGGATGTCTCGCTCGACGAGGCCAAGCGCACCGTCACGGCGGGCGGCGAGAATGTGGAACTCACCTACAAGGAATACGAACTCCTGAAGCTTCTCGTGTCGCATCCGGGGCTCGTCTATTCCAGGCAGCAGCTTCTGGAAAAAATCTGGGGCATCGATTTCAAAATGGATACGCGGACGGTCGATATGCACGTCAAGACGCTCCGACAAAAACTGGGCGAGCGAGGTGCGATTATCCAGACGGTCCGAAACGTAGGGTACAAGGCACAATGAAAGACCGCATCCGCTACAGCCTGATATACATGGGAGTGATTGCGGCGCTCTTTGCAGTCTTTTTTACGACGCGTGTATTTGAAGGCGAAATGGCGGAGCAACTCAAGGGACTCCTGCGCGAAAACTTGCGCCTCATTGAAACCTCGTACGCGAATGAATCGCTTGGGGGCGAACCCCAGAAACTTGCGAAATTTGCAAGCAAGGATCTCCGCATCACGCTTGTCGATTCGAAGGGCGGGATTCTCTACGACAGCGATGCCGAAGCGGCCAAGATGGAAAACCACAACGACCGCGAAGAGATTATCGATGCGCTCGCGAAAGGCGTGGGCGAGGACCTGCGTTACTCTTCCACATTGCAGGCGAAGGCGTTCTACTTTGCGAAGCGCCTGAATGACGGAAACGTGCTCAGGCTCGGCATGCGCCAGGCGAACTTGCAGAAGGTGTATTCCAAGACAATCCCGTATCTTGTCGTACTGCTTGCGGCCATTGTGGCGGCAGCCATCCTGATAGCCATCGGGCTCAGCCGTACCTTCGTGAGTCCGCTCAAGAAACTTGTGGATCAGCTCGGTACTCCCGAATGGATGAAAATCGAGAACGTCTACAAGGAAATCGCGCCCCTCGTGAATACCATCCGCAAGCAGGACTTGGAACTGCAGCTGACGATTGAACAGCTTTCGAACGAAAAGCAGAAAATGACTCACCTGAAGGATGAATTCACCGCGAATGCCTCGCACGAACTCAAGACACCGCTGACCTCCATTTCGGGCTATGCGGAACTCATCGAGAGCGGCTTGGCGAAACCCGAGGATGTCAAGATGTTCGCGGGTAAAATCCATAAGGAGGCAAGCCGCCTGCAGTCCATCGCGAACGACATCATCACGCTGTCGAAACTCGACAACCATGGTGGCGAACCGTTCGAGCTGGGCGAAAAGGTGAACCTCTGGAACGTTGCGCATTCCTGTGTAGAGAGCCTCGGCCTGAACGCGAGCAAGAAGTCTATCTCGCTTTCGCTGGAAGGCGAAACATCCGCAGAAATCATCGCGAACTCCAAACTGCTTTACGAAATGATTTTCAACCTGGTGGACAACGCCATACGTTACACGGAGTCGGGCGGCAAGGTCGTCGTGCTCGTGGAACAGGACTCCATTGCCGTGAAGGATACCGGTATCGGAATCCCGGAGGAATGCCAGTCCCGCATCTTTGAGAGGTTCTATCGTGTAGACAAGAGCCGCTCCAAGGAAACCGGCGGAACGGGTCTCGGGCTTGCTATCGTAAAGCACATCGCCGAAGTCCTCCATGCGACAATCCACTTGAATTCGATCGTTGGTCTCGGTACCGAAATCAAGGTCGGTTTTACAACCCTTTCAAAAACGAATAAGGTTTTATGACACTTATGATTCTCAAAATGATTGGTTGCCTTGCGCTGCTCATGTTCGGCATGAAGACCATGAGCGAAGGCTTGCAGAAACTCACCGGCGGGCACCTCCGCGCAGTCCTTGGCACCATGACCAAGCACCGTATCGGAGGCCTCCTCACAGGCACGTTCGTCACGGCCTCGGTGCAGTCTTCTACCGCTACGACCGTACTTACCGTAAGCTTCGTTAATGCTGGCCTGCTCACATTGAGTCAGGCCATTCCTGTTATTATGGGCGCGAACATCGGTACCACGGCCACGGCGTGGATCATGTCCATATTCGGGTTCCAGTTCAACATGAGCTCGGTGGTGTGGCCCTTCTTCGCCCTCGGTATCATCCTTTCTTACACCAAGAAGAACTCGACCAAGAGCCTGGGCGAATTTGTCTTCGGTTTCGCGTTCATGTTCCTGGGCCTTACCACGCTGCGCGAAAATGCTGTGGCGATGGACTTGGCCCACAACCAGGCGGTCATCAACTTCTTTGCAACGACTGGCGGCTGGGGCATCTTCAGCACGCTCCTCTTCCTGTTGCTGGGAAGCATCCTTACCATGTGCGTGCAGTCGTCTGCCGCCATCATGGCGATTACGCTCTTGCTCTGCAGTAGCGGCGTGCTCCCGATTTACCAAGGTATTGCGCTCGTGATGGGCGAAAACATCGGTACCACGGTGACATCGAACCTTGCGGCACTTTCAGCAAGTACGCAGGCAAGGCGCGCGGCCTTGGCGCACATGCTCTTCAACGTGTTCGGCGTGGTGTGGGTATTGATAGTGTTCCGCCCGTTCGTGAACATGGTTTGCAGCATCGTGGGGTTTGACCCGACGTTCGTGCCGCATACCGAAGAAGAAGTTGCCCAGGCAAGCGTCCGTGTCACTTACGCGCTTTCGGCATTCCATACGGCGTTTAACCTCTGCAACGTGCTTATCCTTATCTGGTTCATCAAGCCGATGGAAAAAATCATCTGCAAGATTATCCGCGAGAAGGAAGACGGCGAGGATTTCAAGGTCAAGTTTATCAGCGCGGGCCTCATGAGCACTGCAGAACTTTCGCTTTTTGAAGCCCGCAAGGAAATTAACTTGTTTGCAGCCCGCACGCAGAAGATGTTCCGCATGGTGCCCGAACTGCTCGAGATGAAGGACGAAAATGACTTCGTCAAGCTGTTTGCCCGCATCGAGAAGTACGAAGGCATCAGCGACAACATGGAAATCGAGATTGCGAACTACCTTAACAAGGTTTCTGAAGGCCGCCTGAGTCCCGAAAGTAAGACTAACATCCAGTCGATGCTCAGGGAAATTTCTGAAATCGAAAGCATCGGCGACTCCTGCTACAACATGGCCCGTGCCATCAATCGCAAGTTCCGCAGCAAGGAAGACTTTACGGAGAACCAGTACGGCCATATCAAGCATATCATGCAGCTGTGCGACAATGCGCTTACGAACATGATCGATGTCATTAGCGATTATGCATCGGCCGATGCGAACCGCACGCTGAACCTGGAGAACGAAATCAACGACTACCGCAAGCTCCTCAAGGAGAAGAACGTCACCGATATCGAGAACCAGGAATACAGCTACCAGATGGGCGTGCACTACATGGACGTGGTGAACGACTGCGAGAAGCTGGGCGACTACGTGGTGAACGTGGTCGAGGCGCATACCAACAAGAAGTTCTCCTCTTAAAGACGGGAAACTGTAATTTTTCTATCTTGGGCATCAGTCAGTTCGAAACCCATCCTGACTCTAAACAAAACTAGGAGCCCCTATGAAAGACGCATTGCTCGTCCTCTCCGGCGGAATGGACAGCACCACGCTGCTTTATGAGCGTGCCGCCGATATTGCACTTGCCGTTTCGTTTGATTACGGCAGCAACCACAACGACAACGAGATTCCTTTCGCCCGCTTCCACTGCGAAAAGCTGGGAATTCCGCATGTGACGATTCCGCTCAAGTTCATGCACGACTATTTTGAGTCGTCGCTGCTGTCGGGTGCCGATGCAGTCCCTGAAGGCGACTATTCTGCCGAGAACATGAAGTCGACGGTCGTGCCTTTCCGCAATGGCATCATGCTTTCTGTTGCGGCGGGCCTTGCTGAAAGCCGCGGCCTTGAGAAGGTGATGATGGCGAACCATTTCGGTGACCATGCCATTTATCCGGATTGCCGCGAGGAATTCGTGAAGAACATGTCGGCGGCGATTGCGGCGGGCACCTACGCCGGTATCACCATTGACGCACCCTATACGAATATCTCCAAGGCTGATATTGCTTGCAGGGGAAAAACTCTTGGCATAGATTATAGCGCGACCTGGTCCTGCTACAAGGGTGGTAGAATCCACTGTGGAAAGTGCGCAACCTGTCTGGAACGCAAGGCGGCTCTCGCCGAAGCGGGAATCGACGATACGACAGAATACGAGGCCTGATATGTACAGAGTCATCAAACGAATCGAAATTTCCGGAGCTCATAAGCTGTCGCTTCCGTACGAAAGCAAGTGCCGCGGGCTCCACGGCCACAACTGGATTATCACGGTCTTCTGCCAGTCCGAAACTCTTGACGAGAATGGGATGGTGGTCGATTTCTCGCGCATCAAGGAAATTGTCCACGGCAAGCTGGATCACCAGTTCCTGAATGACGTCGTGGATTTTAATCCGACCGCAGAGAACATGGCGCGTTGGGTCTGCGAGCAGGTTCCGCACTGCTACAAGGTTCAGATTCAGGAAAGCGAAGGCAACATTGTCGAGTACGAACGCTAGGGACAGGGCCTGCCATGAAGGTGTGCGAGATCTTTAAGAGCATAGAAGGCGAGGGCCTGCGCATGGGGCAGGCCGCGGTCTTTGTGCGGCTTCACGGCTGCAACCTGCGGTGCGCCTATTGCGACTTGATGTATGCGGTCGAAGGTCATGACTACACACAAATGGATGTAGATGAAGTCTTGTCGGCTGTAGACAAATACCGTAGCGAAAGCGGGGCCGGTTGCGTGACGCTCACCGGCGGCGAACCGCTGATTCATGAAGGCGTCGACGAACTGCTTTCGAAGCTATGCGGTGCGGGCTTCGAGGTCAATGTCGAAACCAATGGCACGGTTCCCTGCAAGTGGCGCTTCCCGTCGCTTTTTTATACCATGGACTGGAAATGCGGCAGTAGCGGGATGTCGGGCAGGATGCGCATGGAAAATATCGCGACGCTTGGAAAAAATGACGTACTGAAGTTCGTTGTTGGGAGCGTCGAAGATCTGCGCGAAGCAGAACGCGTGGTATCGCAGCTTTCGTTGCTGCGGAAAAGTCCTGCATGCGACATGCCTCATATTTTTGTCTCGCCAGTTTTCGGGATGCTGCCGAACGAAACAATCGTGGATTGGATGCTGGATAGCGAAACCATGACGCGGAATGGCGCCCGATTCCAGGTGCAACTTCACAAAATCGTGTGGGACCCCGAACGTCGCGGCGTGTAGGCCCTGCTGTTATATTTGACATTATGAAAAAGACGAAAATCCTCTTTGTATGTCACGGGAACATCTGCCGTAGCCCCATGGCCGAGTTTGTCATGAAGGACAAGCTTGCGAAGGCGGGACTCGAGAATTTCGAGGTGGCAAGTGCCGCGACAAGTACCGAGGAAATCGGGAATCCCGTATATCCGCCCGCAAAACGTATGCTTGCAAGCCACGGAATCGATTGTAGCGGAAAACATGCGCGCCAGATGACGCAAGGCGATTACGAATATTACGACTATATCGTGCTCATGGATAGAAATAACCTGAGAAACCTGCGCTGGATTCTGGGCGAAGGGCATGACATGTCGAAGGTGTCGCTGCTGATGGATTGGACTGGTAATCCGCGCGATGTGGCGGACCCGTGGTATACGGGTAATTTTCAGGCAACCTGGGATGACGTGAACGAAGGTTGCGAAGCCATCATAGAGAAGTTGGCAAACCGCCCGTCTCTTTAAAATTGCTATTTTTTGTCATGTAAAGTTCCTGCGCGAAGTTGTGCGGGATAATTGAAATTTAAATGAGGAATCTATGAGCGAAAATTCTGCAACCCGTCCTGTCCGCGTCCGTTTTGCCCCGAGCCCCACGGGTTACCTCCACGTGGGCGGTGCGCGCACCGCTATTTACAACTACTTTTTTGCCAAACACATGGGCGGCACGTTCTACCTGCGTATCGAAGATACCGACCGCAAGCGTTACAACGAAACTGCATTGCACGACTTGATGCGCGACCTCAAGTGGCTGGGACTTCAGTGGGACGAAGGTCCGGGTTGCGAAGGCGACTGCGGCCCGTACTTCCAGAGCGAACGCCTGGACATTTACCACCGCGAAATCAAGAAACTTTTGGATGCGGGTTGCGCCTACTACTGCTTCTGCACCGAAGAACGCCTGCAGGAAGTCCGCGCCGAGCAAGAAAAGTCTCACGTGCCGGTCACGGGTTACGACCGCCACTGCCGTAATATTAGCCGTGAAGAAGCGGAAGCCTGGATTGCCGCTGGCGAAAAGGCTGTCATCCGTTTCAAGGTCCCGGAAACGGGCGTCACCGAATTCGACGACATGATTCGCGGTCACATCAGCTACCAGAACGAACTTCTGGACGACCTCGTGCTCATCAAGCGCGACGGTTACCCGACGTACCACTTTGCAAGCGTCGTGGACGACCACCTGATGGGTACGACCCACGTGCTCCGCGGCGACGAATGGATCAGCTCCACGCCGAAGCACGAACTCTTGTACAAGGCATTTGGCTGGCAGCCGCCCGTATGGTGCCACCTGCCGGTGATTCTTGACAAGAACGGCGGCAAGCTTTCCAAGCGCAAGGGGGCTGCTTCCGTGGGTGACTTCCGCGACCTCGGCTACCTGCCGGAGACTCTCGTGAACTACCTCGCGCTCCTCGGCTGGAACCCGGGCGACGATCGCGAAGTCATGACCATCAAGGAAATGGTCGAAAGCTTTACGCTGGAACGCATCAACCCCAAGTCCGCCAGCTTCGACGAAAAGAAGCTGCAGTGGATGAACGGCCAGCACATTCACCTGTGCGACGACGCATTCCTCAAGGGTATCATGAAGGAAGGTCTCGCTGCAAAGGGCATCGACCTCTCCAAGGAACCGGAAGCTCGCCTCGACGAAATCGTGAAGCAGTTGAAGCCCCGCGCCCACTTCGTGCAGGATCTGGCTGACATGGCCGTGTACTTCTTTGTCGCCCCGACGACCTACGACGAAAAGGGTGCGAAGAAGCACTTCGGTGAAGGCTCCAAGGAAGTGGCGACGCTCGTGCGCGACATGCTCGCTTCCATCGAAGACTTCAAGACACCGGTCATCGAGAAGGGCTTCTATGACCTCGCCGAACGTTGCGGCCACAAGGTGGGTGAACTCGTCGGTGCTCCGCGTCTCGCTGTTTCTGGCGTGACTGCTGGCCCCGGCCTCTGGGAAATGTTCGAAATCATCGGCAAGGACGAAGTCCTCCGCCGCATCGATGTCGCTCTCCCGCTGATGGGGTAATCTTCGCTGACCCATGCGAAATCTCTTTCCTCATAGGATCCATACGCAGAAGTTGTTCTGCTGCCGTTGTCGTCAGGTGCTCGATCACGGGGTCTATGCACGTGAACCTTATTCCACTTATGGAGGAATGAAACCGCATCTTCCGCTTCTCTGCATGTGTGAAAGGTGCTCGGCTGCGTTTGTCGGCTTTTCGAACGAGTTTGCCTTTTCGAGGCCGATTGATGCGGGCGATTACACCGCTGTGTATGGCTATAGTCGGATTTCTCCGGGAAATTGGCTCTATTTCAAGGAATCGGTCAAGCCGGGGAAGGTCAAAAGCTATTTCAGGACAAATGAGCAAGAAATCATTGTCGTGAGCTATGATGGTGGCCAGGACATGAAATTTGTGTTCGACCATCCCGCTCCGGTTCGTGAAAAATCGGCCGAAGGCTATCGCCTACTTCCGGCGCAGAGCGCCCAGACTTTGCTTGGCGATAATATTTACCACACTTTGCGAGATAAGTTTGGTATTGCAGTCGGGCTCGTGAAAGATGGCGACAAGGATAAGTTGGCGACACTGCTCGAAGATGGTTCCGTCTTGTTTATAACGCTTCCGGAACAAGCCCAGAACATTCCTAACGACAAGTTGTCCGATATTGTTCTCAACAAGTTGCGCCAGCTTTTCCCGGATGACGTAAGCAGGGTCTCGGTGACGGTTGGACAGGGCGTTGTCTACCTGGATGGCCTTGTCAAGAGCGTCATGATTAAGCGCTCGCTTCGGGCTTGTATCAATAACATGCCTCGCGTTCGTGGCTGCGTTGACTTTACGAAGGTTATTGCGGAGCCTGGCATGACGGATAAGCGGATAGAAAACGAAATTTACATGTTGCTGGAATCCTTTGGACGAAATGTCTTTGATTACAAGGTAGAAGTAGCAAATGGAAAGGGTAGTGTGTCCTTGTGCTGCTTCGAAGGCCTGTGCCCTAAGGATTTGGAAAATAGGATTGCCGAAGTTCCCGGTTTGCAGGATTTGAACTTCTCGATGGTGTCGTTGCCGGAAAGGGAAATGCGGAATCGAGAAACCTGCCTGGAAATGGAACACAGCTATTCGTTGAATTCTTTGCTCCAGGGGGCCAAGATAAAGGTCTCGTTTGTCGATGACAAGTATTTGCTGGAAGGAAGGGTCCATTCGGCTTTTCAGAAACAGATTGCCCTTGTGAACGCGGTAAAGATGACCCTTTCGACGGCTGTGGAAAATCGCTTGCGCGTGGCTGGAAACTTATAAAAAAGGAGTGCCTATGGCTTCAGGATACGAAAAAATCAACCTTATTAAGAATAAACTAAAGAATCCGATGACCGTGACGCAGTTGGCCTTGGCGCTCGGGTGTGGCATCCGCACCGTTTTCCGTCATCTCGATGTCGTCCAGAAGGAAAACTGCGGTCTTCGCAAGTACAAGAGCGAGGGCGAGACCTTCTATGTTATCCAGCCCGACGAGAAGGTGAACTTTAACCAGAATATCGTCAAGCAACTCGATAAAATCAAGAAGACGATGGCTGCGAATTCCGCTCCCGAAATAAAGACGATAAAGCTTTTGGATAAGGTAATAAGCCTGCTGGAAACGACGGACCCGAACGAATTTAAGCCCGAAGCCATTTCGACAGACCCGGATTACGTGCTGGATTACGGCCCCTTCTGCGATGATAAATTGCAGGATGCGCTTGTCAATCGGGTTCTCAAGTCAATCCACAGCGGAACGGCCATCAGGATTCACTACCGCCATTCGACGGACCATTCCTCGGTCGCCGAAGAAACGAAGGAAGTCTTTCCGGTCAAGGTCATCATGCGCATGGACACGCTCTATCTTGTCGCGGGCGAAGTGGACGACAAGGGAAATCAGGTTTTCAAGAACTACCTTTTTGAACAGATTGACAGCGTGACGGAAACGAACCATGCGTCCCCGAAGTTTGCCTTTGATGAGAAAACGCATTACAAGTATGCTTTTGGCAAGTACACGGGTCGCGACAAGGTGGAAGATGTCTCGCTCGAGATTAGGACGAAGTGGCTGCAGACGCAGTTCGAACGCTCGCATTTCAATCCGCCGATTTCAAAGCGTTTCGACAGGAACAAGAACATGATTGTCGATCTGAAACTTCGCATTACCCCGGATTTCGAAAGTTGGCTGATGGGTGTCACCAACGATGTGCGTATTCTGAAACCCGCCTCGCTGAAGGAAAAGATTAAGCAGAAACTCAAGAACGCACTGTCTGATATGGACGCCTGAGATGCAAGAACATAACCTCTCCGATTACACCTTCGAATTCCCGAAGGAACTGATTGCTACCCGCACGGCGGGGAAAGGCAAGACGCGTATTCTGCATTGTCCCAAGGATGGCGGGCCGCGACGCATCATGAAGGCTCCCGAAATTGTGGAACTGTTCCGCCCTGGAGACTGCCTTGTGGTGAACAACACGAAGGTGATTCCTGCGCGCCTTTACGGTCACACGTTGCACGGCGGCGAAGTCGAAACGCTACTCGTGCAGTCGCTCATTCCGGCAGAGAACGGCGATGCCCGCTATGAGGCGCAGGTCCGCCCGGGCAAGGCCTTTAAGATCGGACGCGAACTCGAAATTGCAGGTGTCAAGGCGACGGTCGAGGATATTCACGAAGATGGAGCCCGCGTGCTCCGCTTTGCGACGACCCCCGTGGAACTTGAAGCGGTGATGAATCGCGAGGGCCACGTGCCGCTCCCTCCCTACATCAACCGTCCCGACGACGAGGACGACAAGAAGGCATACCAGACGATTTTTGCAAAGTACTCGGGTGCAGTTGCTGCCCCGACGGCGAGCCTGCATTTTAGTGAACAGATGCTCGAGGACCTCAAGGCGAAAGGCGTGTACGTTGCCGAGGTTACTTTGCACGTAGGGCCAGGCACGTTCCAGAACATCTCGGTCGAGGACTTTACCCAGCACAAGATGCACGGCGAGCATTACGAACTCACGAAGGAAAACGCCGAAATCATCAACAAGGCGAAGCGCGAGGGCGGGCGCATCGTTACCGTGGGTACTACGAGCACGCGCGTCGTGGAGACGATTGCCGATGCGAATGGAATCGTGAAGGCGCAAAAGGGAATCACGCACGCGTTCTTCTATCCCGGCTACCGCTACAAGATTGTAGACGGCCTCCTCACGAATTTCCACTGGCCCAAGAGTTCGCTCATCCTGCTGGTGTCCGCATTCTACGGGCGCGAAAACACCCTCGAAGCCTACAGGATGGCCGTCGAGAACAAGATGAAACTGTTCAGCTACGGTGACGGAATGCTAATTTTATAACCGAAGGCGAAGTATTACTTTGTCGTGGCCGCATGAGCGGTCGAATGAAAAAGGAAAAGACATGAAGATTGCAGTTATCGGCGGTGCCGGCTACATTGGATCCCACACGACGCGTGAACTCCTTGACCGCGGACACGAGGTTTGCGTCTTTGACAACCTTTCGAGCGGTTTGGAACAGAACCTGTTCCCCGAAGCGGGCTTCGTAAAAGGCGATATCCTGCATCCCGATGAAATCGGCAAGTTCCTGAACGAATTCAAGCCCGAAGGCCTCGTGCACCTGGCCGCCTTCAAGGCCGCCGGCGAGTCGATGATCAATCCCGAGAAGTATAGCGTGAACAACATCACGGGCTCCATAAACATCCTGAATGCTGCTTCCGCTGCCGGCGTGAAGTATTTCGTGTTCTCGAGTTCCGCGGCTACCTACGGCGCCCCGAAGTACCAGCCCGTCGATGAGGAACACCCGACCGAACCCGAAAACTACTACGGCTACACGAAACTCGCCATTGAGGGGTTCCTCAAGTGGTACGATAAGCTGCGCGGAATCAAGTTCGCGGCTCTCCGCTATTTTAACGCCGCTGGCTACGACGTGAAGGGCCGCATCAACGGTCTCGAGAAGAATCCGGCGAACCTCATCCCGGTGGTGATGGAAGCGCTGCTCGGCAAGCGTAAGGAACTGCTCGTGTTCGGTAATGACTACGACACTCCCGATGGCACGGGCGTGCGCGACTACATTCACGTGAATGATTTGGCAATCGGCCATGGCATGGCGTTCGATTATCTGCAGAAGAACAACAGGAGCCTTATCGTGAACCTCGGCGTGCAGCAGGGGAGTTCCGTGCTCGACGTTATCCACATGGCTGAGAAGGTGAGCGGTCGCAAGTGCCCGTACCGCATTGTGGAGCGTCGCCCGGGTGACCCTGCGACGCTTGTGGCGAACCCCAGCAAGGCCCACGAAGTTCTCGGCTGGAAGGCGCAGTTCAGCGACCTCGAGACTCTCCTTGCGACGACCTGGAAGGCCTACCTCGCCAACGAGAAGTAGCTTTTAGGCTCCGGCTTTTTCCAGCAGTCTCTTCGCCTGCTTTGCGATGAGGTCGGAATCGTTCAGTTCAATTACCTTCTGCAGCCTTTTCACGCCTTCTTCGGGTTCTATCCCAAAGTTGACCCTGAGCTCTCCGATATTGAACAGGGCGCGCCTTGCGAGCGTTGCGTTCTTTTCGGATTTCAGACCTTTTTCGAGCAACAGCAGAGCCGTCTCGGTAAGGCCCTTCGCCTTTGCCGTGTCGCCCCATTCTAGCCACTGCGTGCTTGCGACATCGATGAACAGGTTCGGGTTCGTCATCCTTTCGGCAAATTTAGTGACGGTTTCCTTGTCGGCGGGCTGTTCCTGCAATATGGCTGTCATCGCCTGGCAAAGCAGCTGGCGTGCGGCGTCGTAGTGCCCCTTCTTCGCTTCCTGGAATCCTTCGTCCATCTGGTTCCGTGTCTTTTGCCTGCGCTCGGCGGCGAGGTTGCGGTTTGCGGTCCGGCGGAAGCGCTCTTCAAGGGCGTCTGCCTTCTTTTCGGCTTCGCTTTTCCTGCGCCTCGGAATCTTGAATCCGGCGAGGGCTCCGAGCCCGAAGGCGGGGATGGAGGCGGTTACCACGGCGGCGAAGATACCGCCGTTCACGAGTGCGTTAACGGCTGCGTCCAGGAGGGCGCCCATGATGGCGGTCCCGAGAACCCATCCCGGTATGGCGTCCTTCCTTTCATCGAACGCCGAGGCGCCCAGCATGAATGCGAGGGCGATGCTTGCGCCCATGTAACGGTCCATCGTGTAGTGGTCAAAGAAACTTGTAGAGGTCAGGATGTCGGTAACGAATCCTCCGGCAAAGATGAATGCAAAGAAAAAGCCGAGTGTGATGGCGGCTCCCCAGCGCTCTGCCAGCAGGAAATAGGCGAATAGGAAAAAGACTGCGAAAATGATGTAGTTCCAGGCGCTCGGGAACAAAAGCCAGCTGGTGAACAGCCGCTCGTATTCGCCGTCCTTGGGTACATAGGCGAGGCTGTATCGCACGAACTTGTCCGTATAGTTCTTGATGAACTTGTGACATTCGATTTCGAAATGGGCTTCCTTGGGGTAGAATCCGTGCTCGTCGGCGAATTTTTCCTTGCCGCCGCCGATTTCCCACCATTCGCGGAATTCCTTCCTCATGGCCGCCTTGCGGTCCTCGATGTCGAAGGTCTTTCCGGCCGAAAGGATTCTGTCGCGGTACTGCACGAATTCCTGGAGCTTCGTCTTTTCGTCGTCGGTGAGGCCCACCGTGCGGAACTGGGCGGCGCCTTCTTCGGCCCACCACTTTTCGAACGACTTTTCGATGTTGCTCTCGAGTTCCTTCTGGCTGATGACAGGGGAGAGGGCGGTCGCCGCATTGAAGATGCCAATGCCGAGGACAATGGCAATGACGATGTAATGGTGCACCCGGAGGCGCTTTGTGATTCCCTTGATGGTGTCTTGCAGGCTGCTCATAGTCATTACCTTTTGCCGTATTCGCCGAGCTGGTTCCAGAGGAAGTCCGTGTTTACGTCGCGGTAGCCCTGCGCGTTGACCTCTGCGCGCAGCTTGTGGGCGATGTCGAAGAGGTTCGGGGTGTTCTGCATGCGTTCGAAACTGTCGAAAATCGTGAGGTTGTCGATCCACTTGCCAAGTTCGGGGAAGCGGCTGTCCTCGAAACGGTTCTCGCGTCCCGTCTTGAGGTATTCGAGATAGCGGTCCGTAATCTTGTAGCCGTCTTCCGTGAATATATCCATCGCGCGCGGGAACAGCTTGTAGCCCGTGAGGTATTCGTGGACGATGATGCCGAAACTGAAGTAGTCGACCGATGACGAAAGGTTTTCGCCCATGATGGCCTGCTCGGGCGCGCTGTAGCACGGCGTGAGCTGGCCGCCGTATTCGTTCACTGTCTCGCGGAGTTTCGCCTGTGCGTAGCCGAAGTCGCAGATGAGGATCTTGTGGTTGTTCTTGTGCTGCGGATTCTGGCACAGGAGCAGGTTCTTGGGCTTTAGGTCCTTGTGCACCACCTGGTAGTAGTGCAGCTGGCTGATCGTGTTCGCGAGGTAGGCAATCTGTGCTACTCGCTGCAAAATCTCGTCGTCGGAAAGCTTGGTCTTGAACATCCTGTCGAGCGAACAGCCCTTGATGAATTCCATCTTCAGGTAGGGGTGCCTTCCGGCGAGTCCGCCGCCAAAGCTCTGCACCACGCCCTCGATATTCGTGGCGCGGATGAGGTTGTTGATGCGGATTTCGTCCTGGAACGCGCTCAGGAGCATGTTCAGGCGGTGGAGCCTGTTCTTGCCCGGTGCCGCCCAGAACTTGCATATCTTCACGACGATCTCGCGTTCTCCGTAGTGCTTCTCGTCGTTCGCGTGTTCGATCCAGAAGTTCGCGCGGTAGAGGTTGTTCGTGCCCTCGAGAGTCAGCGGCTCGACGAGCTCGATTTTCTCCATGGCGCCGCTGTGCAGGAATTCCGGGTTCTGGTCGAACCACCGCTGGTATTCCTGCATGCTATAGTGAGGGCGCAGCGCGAGGTTGCGCGACACCCTGTCCAGTACTTCCGCCAAGATATTTCTGAGCATGTCTTAAATTTAGCTAATCGGGGGTACAAAACAAGGTGTCGCATGGCGGCACCTTGCAAAATAAGTTTTTGGGCAGTTTTTATTCCATGGTCTTCTCGAGCGCCTTCGTGACGACGTTGTAGGCGTCGTCGACAGTGTCGCAGAAATGGAACAACTTGAGGTCTTCCTTGTCAATCATCCCGGTCTCGGCGAGGTAGTTCCAGTTGATGACCTTGTCCCAGTACTTGGAGCCGAAAATCACCACGGGCATGCGGTCGCCATATTTTTTGGTCTGGATGAGCGTGAGGATCTCGAACATCTCGTCGAGGGTGCCGAAACCGCCCGGGAACACGACCATGGCCTTGGCCAGTTTCATGAACCAGTATTTACGGATGAAGAAGTAGCGGAACTGCAGGTTCAGTTTGTCGTCGATATAGGGGTTCGGGTGCTGCTCGAACGGAAGCCTGATGTTGAGGCCGACGGAAGAGGTCCCCACGTCGTTTGCGCCACGGTTGCCCGCTTCCATGATACCCGGACCGCCGCCGGTCATGATGGCGAAGCCCTTGTGCTGCTTGTTGGCCCAGCGGCCTATTTTTGCACCCAGTTCGTGGGCGGCTTCGTAGTATTCCGCCACGGTTTCGAGCCTCTTGAGGCGCGCGAGTTCCTTTTTGTCCTTGCAACCCTTCATGCGCTTCTTGATTTCGCTCATGGGGAGCGTACGGGCCGAACCGAAGAACACGATAGTGTTCTGGACGCCTTCCTGCTGGAAAATCTGGTTGGGCGCCATGAATTCGGCGATAATCCTGATGGGACGGCCACTGTCGCTGTCGATAAAGTCCATGTTGTGGTAAATCATCTTGCCCGGAATCGTCGAAATCGCATTCTTCTTTTTTGTAGCCATAGGAAACTCCTTTTTTATCCTTTCCTTGACAAAATACCTTAAGAAGGGACAAAAAGCAAATAAAAAACGCTTTTTTTTGCTTTCATTCGAAAAAATCGTTATATTTGAGGTATGCTAGTAAAAATTTGGACTGACAGCTTTATCATTACCGGCGAAATCGACACCCTGCGTGACGAGCGCCTTACGGACTACATCCGCGAGAACAAGGACTTCATCGCCGTGACCCAGGTGCGCGTGAGCGACAGGAGCGAGAAGGACCTCTTCCGTACGCACTTCCTCAACGTGAGCACGAGCCACATCGAGATTATCCTGCCCGCGGAATAGCGATAGGACAGAACCCATATAAAAGAAGCCGCCCCCGAAGGAGCGGCTTGAATTGTATAGTTCCAGGTCCGGATTACATGAAGTACCAGGAGAGGATTGCACTGGCCTTGAAACCGACGTCGAGGCGTGTGTCTTCGTAGTTGGCAGCGCCATCGACGCCTTCCCTATCAATGTAGTCGAACCCGAGGCCGACCTTTCCGGTCAGGTAGAGCCCACCTACCACGTTTGCGTGGATTCCGGCCATTGCGTTGAGGGTGAACTGGTTGTTGTCCTCTCCCCAGTGGCTGATGAGGAACTCTCCGCCGATGGAAAGCGGCAGGACGACCTGCATGAAGTAGTAGTCGAAGCCCACGCCGATTTGAATTTGGGTGTAATCGTCTGCACGATCAACTTCGGTTGCCGGGGTGAACTGGGTGGCTTCAGTTTCACGGGTGGTTTCGCCGTGATGGTACAGTCCGAGGATGGCGGACAGTTCCATGTTGGGGGCGAACTTGAACGACACGTAGAACTTTTGGATTCCCTCGTGATCAAGGGCGTCGACGAGGTCTAGTCCCAAGGCCAGGGTTCCTGCTCCGGACTGCACAGGGGCTGCCGCCGCACTGCTTTCGCTTGCTGCCGGGGCGCTGCTGTTTGCAGGCGCGCTGGATGCCGCCGGGGTGTCCTCTTCTTCGTATTCGTCTTCATCGTCCTGGGCGTAGCTGTAGCTGCAGAGTGCCATGGCGGTGAGGGCCGCTAGGAAAATCTTTTTCATATTCCATACTCCTTGTGAAAATTACTATAGAAAACAATATAGTTTCAAAATACGGATACGTCCAGGATTTTCAAGGAAAAGACGCGATTTACCATTCCATGCTGACTTTCGCAATCAGGAACCGCCTGGAAACCTCGTCAAGCTTGGCGGGGTCGATTTCGAACCCGAGAAGTCCCGCGTAGATTACGAACGGGCTCGCCGTACAGCCCTGGTCGTTGCACTTTACCTTCACGAAGAGAGCTCCGTTTACAGCGTCGATGCCGAGCACGTGCTCGTTCAAATCGATTTCCTGCCCGCGGTGGTTCTTCACGACGGGGAGCGCCTTCGCGTTGAACCGCTCCATCAGGTCGGCGGGGATGCTTTCGGGCGTGTGGCGGTAAACCATCGCCTTCGGGAAGTGCTTGCTGAGCTTTTCCTTCAGCGGCTCGATGTTCACGATTTCCATGCCCCGCGGGAACGGTGCGCTCAATTGCGCCATGAGTGCGGGAAGGTTCTCGGGCGATATGTCGAGCTTCTGTAGCAGGTCCACGCTGATGATTTCACAGTAGGTCTCGAGGCCCAACGGGAGCGCACCCATGTTCGAGATGCGCGGTTTGGGGCTGAAGCCTTCGCTGAACTTCACGGGGATGCCCGCACACAGGAATGTGCGCTCGAAGAAACTGAGCATGTTCTGGTGGGGCAGGAAGCGGCTGAGGCCGGTCTTCTTGAAGGTAATCTTGTAGCTGAAACTTTCCGTCTTTTTCGGGCGACGTTCCGCGACGAGCTTCTTGATTTCTTCGGGAGTGCGGCTCGGAGCCTTGTGGCGTACGGGATCGTCGGCGAGCCTGATTTCGTCGCCGAATCCGGGGATGCCGCACTTCTGGCAGTCGCCCCACTTGCAGTTGGGCACGGGCGCACTGTTCGGATCGAACGCCTTCTCCCACTCGCGGCGCAGGTACTGCTTGGTGGTACCCGCATGGATGAAGTCCCACGGGAACACCTCGTTCTTTTCGCGCTCGCGGTAAACCCAGCTGGTGTCGTAGCCCATCTTTTGCCAGACGGCTTCCCACTTGGCAAAGTCGAACCGGTAGCTGTCGCTCTCGAAGATGATTCCCTGCTTGTAGGCCTCGTAGATTACGGGCCCGAGGCTGCGATCGCCACGGCTGTAGATTGCCTCGAGGAAGCTCGTTTCCCAGCTGGCCCAGTTGATTTTTACGTTCGGGTGCTTGAAGAACTTCTCGCGCACGAAGCGGATATGCTTGAGCGCGGTTTCCTTGTCCATGTAGGGTGCCCACTGGAGCGCGGTAAAGGATTTCGGGATGAGAATGCCGATGCTGACCGCAATCTGTATGCCGCGGTTGTACTTGCGTCCGATTTTTACGAGATTGAAGATGAGGTCGCAGAATGCCTGCATATCGTCGAGGTTCTCGGTCGGGAACCCAATCATTGTGTACAACTTAATCTTGTTGAACCCGCTGCTGAACGCGTGCTCGGCGGCATCGTACATGTCCTGGTCGCTGATGGTCTTGTTGATCATCTTGCGGATGCGCTCGGAGCCCGTCTCGGGAGCGAACGTGGCGCTGCGGCCACCCTTGAGGGCTGCAATCTTGCCGGCGAGCGTCTGCCCGAAACTGTTCACGCGGATGCTCGGGAGGCTCACGTCCACCGTATCGAAGAACGGGTCGTCGATGATGCTGTCGGTGAGGGCCTCCACCGGCTTGTAGTCGGCGGTAGAAAGGCTCAAAAGCCCGAGTTCGCGTTCGCCGGTGGCGCGGATGCCCGCCTTCGCGATGTCGAGGACATCGTCCGGATTGAGTTCGCGGCACGGGCGGTACCAGATGCCCGCCTGGCAAAAACGGCAACCCTGCGCACAGCCGCGCATGACTTCCACGCTGAAGCGGTTGTGTACCAGCTGCATGTTTGCGATGAGGTTTTTGACCGGGTAGTCTTTCGGGTCCATTACCGGGATGAATAGGCGGCGAACCCCGTTCGTGGTGGCGTAGGCGCCGGCGGCAGGTTCCGCCGGCACAATCGCGCCGAATTCGTTCGTGACCACCGGGCGCAAGCTTGGCACGTAAACGCCGTCAATCTTGGATAAATTCTCGAGTATTTCGGCGCGACTGAGGCCCGCCTTGCGGCCCTCGCCTACGCACCGCAGAAAGTCAATCATGACTTTCTCCCCGTCGCCAATCATGAACGCGTCGAAGAAGTCGGCGACGGGCTCGGGGTTCGCCATCGAGGGCCCGCCGGCAACCACGATGGGGTCATTCTCCTTGCGGTCCTTCTGCCACGCGGGAATGCGGGCGAGTTCCAGCACGTAGGGCACGTTCGTGAAGTTCAGCTCCGTCTGGAGCGTCATGCCCACCACCTCGAATTCGCGTACCGGCGTGTAAGTCGCGTAGCTGTACAGCGGAATATCGTACTTCGCCATCTCGCGGGCCATGTCATCCCACGGCGCAAACGAGACTTCGCAAAGCAGGTCGCTCTCGCGGTTTATCACATGGTACAGGATGCGGATGCCGTTGTTGCTCATCCCGATTTCGTAGGTATCCGGGAACACGAACGCCATGCGGCAGAGCATCTGGCTGTGGTCCTTTACCACGCTGTTCGCCTCGCCGCCCATGTATCTTGCTGGGGATTCTACGGCGGGGAGGGCAAGTGCAATCTTTTCGAGGATGGTCATGTCCCCAAATTTAGAAAATTGCATTTTATTTCGTTTATTTTTCATTTTTATCGAGACGGATGTCCAATACTTTTGATAAATTTAAGGCATGAGCGTTCTTTCTTATATCTTTTGGCTGATCGTCTTTGTCGGAGGCGTCGTTGCCGCCTATATGGTTCCCGACAACACGCTTGCCCTGCATCTGAAATTCGTCCTGATAGGGGCTTGGGGCTCCGTTCTCGGGCTCGTCTACCACAGCCTCTGCAACCGCAAGTTGCGCGAAGCCGAGGAAAATTTCACGGAAGCCCTCAACGACCAGCAACGCAACAATTCTCCCAAGACAGAATATATTCCCGTAGTCCCGTCCATTGGAGATGAACCTCAGCCCTTCGAGGCTCCCGCGGCCAGGAAACCATTTGATAGCATCCTTCCGCCCGAAAACAAGCCCGCCTCTATCCAGAATCTGGCCGTTCCTGCAAAGATTTCGTTCCCTCTCGAAGCCTGGGAACTTTTCTGCAAGCCGATTCTCAAGAACCGTCCTTTCCCGGAGGTCGTGGAGGCCCTGGAAAAGACTCTGCCCGAACTTTTCCCGACTGCGGCCGGGATCCTTTACATGTATGGAGGCACGCAGACGGAACTGCACAAGATTCTTTCGTTTGGTGACTATGTCATCAGTGACGATACCATCATGCCCGCCGAATGTGCCAGTTTCAATCTGGGCGAGATTGTCATTACCGATTTTGCCTCTAACGAGATGAATGGTGGTTGCACCCACCTGCATCATCATCCCCAGGGAATTTCCTTCTGCGCCCCAATCGAAGGGCTCGAGGAACATTTCGGCATCCTTTCTATCCAGCTCGACAAGATTCCCGATGGCGAAACGCTTGACTTCTGGAAGACGAAGGTCGGCATCGTTGCTGCGACATTCGGGCTTTATGTGGCAAACCAGAACTTGAATATCCGGTTCCAGCAGCACAGCATCCGCGATAACCTCACGGGGCTGTTCAACAGGCGCTACATGGAAGAATCCCTGCGCCGTGAAGTCTCTGCGGCCAACCGCCACGGCACTCCCATCGGCATCGTGATGATCTATCCGGACCAGGTGGCGAATATCCAGAAGGAAAAGGGCCACCATGCTGTCGAGCAGATGCTCTGGGAATTGGGTCAGCGCCTCCCGAATTTCATCAGGACCGAAGATATCCCGTGCAGGTACGACGGGGAGGTCCTCTGCGTCATTTTGCCTGGTGCCGACAAGAAAATTACCCTCGAACGTGCAGAACGCATCCGTCGCGAGATTTCTCAGCTCCAGGTCGCCTATGGCGATGGAATCCTGGCGACGACTCTGAGCCTCGGGGTGTCCGTGATGCCCGATCATGCCATTGACGAAGGGACGCTCATCTACAATGGCCAGAGGGCGCTTCAGCTCGCTATGGAAAATGGCGGAAATAGGGTCGTTTCTGCGGACGCCGTTCGCCAATATTGATTCCTGCAAGCGAAATGAGAAATGAAAAACACCCCGTCCTTGCGGTCGGGGTGTTTTTTTGGGGTTAGGAGGAGAACAAAGAGTTCTTGAACATAAAGATAACAAAAAGGGAGGGGGGAGGAACATTTTTTTTGAAAAATCGAATTTTAGTGTAGAGAAGTTCTCATCACCTGGGTAATTGTGGAACAAAACTGCCCGTTTTTGGCTGAATTCAAGCTGTGCGGGCCGTTAGGTCCCTGACTCCCGGGCCCGTCGCTCTTCTTTTTTCTACATTGTGGACGTATGAAGAAATTTCTTGCTCCTGTTATTCTTCTTGTTGCTGTCGTGGGGCTTCTTGCCTACCTGATGCTTGATTTTTCCGGCGTGAAGTCCTCCTTTGATGCGGATGCCTACTTGCAGGCTCGTAGCCGGATCGATTCCCTTGAAGTCGCTCTTTTTGAGGCTCACGGTAACCCGGATTTGCAGCTCTCCCTGCGCGGAGAACTTGAAAAATCGTGGGAGACTCTTGCAGAACTCCGTACAGAAGCGCCTTCTGCCGCTGACCCGACTACGGAAACTATAGGCGGTTTCTCTAAAGAAACGGTCATCTGGATCGCCGGGGGCGTTGCCGCGGTCATTCTCTGCGTAGTCCTCCTGTTCGCGCTCTCGTACCGCCGGAAAGTATTGACTCAGAGGATGGAGGCCTTGAAGGCGGATCAGCGCTTCAAGGAGCCCAAAACCGGTTTTGAAAACGATGCCACGATAGCTCCCCGTCCGCGTCCCCAGAAGCGCTCCATTATCGAGGAGGTGTCCGAGTTTGCCGCGTCGCAACAGGCCGATGCCCCTGCTTCTGCCCCGAAGGTCGCGTTTGAAGACGAAAACGGCGTCCCCGAAAATAAAATCCTGTCGACGGACCTGGATGCTCCGCAGCGCCCACCTCTCCGCCCGACGGCCAAGGAACGTATTACGTCTGCCATGCAGTCGCTTTCCGATGTGCTACGTTCGCCACGCGGAGTCGCTCGTGAACGCACCATGAAGATTCGCGCCCAGAGCCACAACATGACGGGCGACCCTAATTTGCAGGCGAGCAGTCCGCTTAAGACAAACCGCTTCGATCGGGAATTCACGGAGAAGGCGAAAATTATGCAGATGCACCGCCGTGGCTATCCTGCGTCGACGATTGCCTCGCAGCTCAAGGTTCCCCAGGACCAGGTGGAATCCATTATCAGGGAAGCGCTCGAATCGGGGAGCTGATGCGCTACCGTTTCCGTTGCGAATATCTGGGCAGCGCCTTCTACGGTTGGCAAGAGCAGAACGAGGCGGGCAAGACCAAGTTCGTGACGGTTCAGTCGTCTCTCGAAGAAGCTTTTTCCATAGCGCTTCGCTCTCAGGTTCGCATTGTGGGTTCCGGACGGACCGATACCGGGGTCCATGCCCGGGGCCAGTGTGTTCATTTCGATTTCGATGGAGAACTGGATCCTCGCAAGACGGAGCGTTCCATAAACGGCCTTACCAAGCGGCTAATCCGCATCCGGGACCTGCAGCCCTGCGCTCCGGATTTCAACGCGCGGTTCGATGCGCTTGAACGCTACTACCAATACACTATCTACACGCGTCCTGTCGCCCTGATGCGCGATTTTGGCTGGGAATGCGGTTCGCTCTCGCTTGACCTGGATGCGATGGAAGAAGAAGCTCGCGCCTTTCTGGGCGAACACGACTTTATCGACTTCTGCATTCCTCGGAATGACGGCAAGTCAACACTCTGCACGTTGACCGAGTTCCGTCTTGAACGCCTGAACGACTGGAGCTGCATGTTCCATATCAAGGGAAACCGTTTCCTGCACAGGCAGGTTCGTGCTATGGTGGGGACTTTGTTCGATGTCGGCCGTGGTCGCTATCCGCTCGGAACGGTCGACTGCATTTTCGCGAAGGATTTTAGGGGTGAACGCACCTGGGCCCCTCCGCAGGGGTTGGTGCTCCAGGATGTCCGGTATGCCGATTACTAGGTGCTTGCGCGGCGGATAATTTCGACCATTTCGCCGACCGCGTCCTTCAGACCGACGAGTACGGCCTTGCCGATGATGCTGTGGCCGATGTTCAGTTCTTCGATTCCTTCGATTGCCGCGACGGGCTCTACGTTCCTGTAATTGAGTCCATGGCCCGCAATGACGCGAAGGCCGTATTTCCTCGCGAGGACTGTCATGTCCTGGAGGGCCGAGAGCTCGTGGTTTACTTCCTGGATGCTGCCGAGATCGCAGGTCGTTGCGTATTTGTTCGTATTGAATTCCACGAAGTCGGCGCCGACTTTCTTGGCCGCCTTTACCTGTTCGGTTTCCGGATCAATGAAAATGCAGGCGGCGATATCGTTGTTCTTGAGCGTCATGACGAATTTGGAAATCTCGTCGATCTTGGCTGCAACGTTCATTCCGCTTTCGGTTGTGATTTCCTGGTGGTTCTCGGGAACGAGAGTGACCATGTCGGGCTGGACATTGATGGCGAACTGCACCATTTCCTGGGTGGGGGCGATCTGCAGGTTGAGCTTGGTGGCGACGGTTCCCCGAAGGAGCTTGAGGTCGCGATCCTGCACGTGGCGCTTGTCTTCACGGAGATGGGCTACAATACCGTTGCAACCTGCCAGTTCGGCAATGACTGCTGCGGCTACCGGGTCCGGTTCGCGGACCTTGCGCGCTTCACGGATGGTGGCGATATGGTCGATGTTGACTCCCAGTTTTACGGTCATGGCAGCTCCTTGTTTTTTTTCATAAAGGTAGATAAATAGATGAGGGTGGTGCCTTGGGCAGTCGCCTTTTCCTTCATGGACTGCACTTTTGCGATGGATTCCGTGCTCAGGGGCAGAATCATGGCCCCGATTCCGTTCCTGAAGGCCCCTCTCAGCTTTTGGTGGATGTAGTCGTCCAGCGTGCTGTTGGAGGGGTTGTAGGGTGCAAGTATTTGGCAGTCCTGGCTCGATTCCTTGCAGAGCTCGTTCAGTTTCGATTTGTTGTTCATGGAGAGGTCTAGGAACCAGAGCCCGTGTTTGCTTGCTGCGTTCAATACCGTCTGGAGCAGGGGCTTGTGTTCCATGGCCTGTTCTGCAAAACGGGTCGCGATGCCACTTGCGGAGGGCACCAGCGCCTTTGCGCTTGCGATGATTTCTTCGATTTGTTCTTCGGTATGGTGGCTGCGGATGGGACGCATCTTGTTGTGCCTGGAGTCTAGGCTGTGCGATTCCATCAGAAGCCATAGAACCAGTTCCTTGTCCTTGATGCGGTCAAGGTCGGGGAAAAATTCAGAGGACATGCCGAATGGCGTAATCAGCAGGTCGTATGGGAAATCCAGTTCGTTCAGGGCCACGATGAGTTCGGGCGAAAGCCTTGTCACCTGGAAGGCAATCGAGAGGTACGATGCGTTGTCGCGGAAAATGCTCGATGAAACCTGGAGCTTGAGGTGCAGCGTATCCCCATCGGGAGAAAGGGCGTCGAGCTTGGCGGACTGCGATACGGTCGGGTCGTTGAAAAGTTCTTCCATGTAGAGGACTTTTCCTCCGTTCTCGTCCAGGAACCTCTGGGCTTGGAGCAGGTAGTAGACGATTGTCCTTCCCTTGCCGAGCGTCCAAATGTCGCGCTTCTGGACTTTGGAATACTTGGCCTGGATCACTTCCAGTTTCGCTTGCATGCGTTCCACGAACGGCAACGTATCCGGAATGGCAAGGGTGTCGCTTTGGATGACGGCAGGCTCAGCCTCTTTTTGCGAGAGATTAGGATCCAGTCCCAATTTCGGCAAGATGTAGGCTCCCGTTGCTATCAGTACAAGGACAATAAAGATTGCCAATATGTGTTTGAATTTGTTCATCCCGCATAAATATAATTATATTGTCGAACATGCCAGTCCTCTTTGCCCTCGTTGGAGCCACAGGAATAGGGAAGTCGAGTCTCTCGCTTGAACTTGCCGAACATTACAATGCCGAAATTATCGGCGTCGATTCGCGGCAGATTTACAGGGGGTTCGTGATTGGGACTGCGCAGCCCCCGCTCTCCGACCAGCGGAGCGTGGTGCACCATCAGGTGAATTTTCTTGATCCTACGAGCGTCTATTCGGCGGGCTCATTCTGCTCCGATGTTCGTCGCCTGCTCGCTAGCCATCCGGACCGTTCGTTCATTCTTGTTGGCGGAACGGGACTCTACCTCCAGTCGCTCATGCTCGGCCTTCCGAAAATTCCGAAAGTGGATGCCCACGTGCGAGAAGAACTCGAGAAATCGTCGCGAAAAGAGGGGCTGAATAGTTTGTTCGAACTTGCGCGGAATGTGGATCCCGAAGCCATGGCGGAAGTCGATCCCAACAATGCGCAGCGCATTATCCGTATCCTTGAAGTCTGGAAATCGACCGGCCGCAGGCTTTCGGAATGGCAGAAAGAACGTGAAGGCGGCATCGGCAGGGTTCCCGTATTCTGGCTGCAACGCGAACGCGAAAACCTGTACAGACGGATCAACGTCCGCGTAGACCAGATGGTTGCCGATGGCTGGATGGACGAAATCCAGGCCCTTGCGAAAGTTGTCCCGCTAGACGCTCCTGCGTGGCAGAGCCTCGGCTACCGTGAACTTTTGCAGGCTAAGTCGACATCCGAAATTGCAAGTGTCATCGAGGATGTCAAAAGAAAGACCCGCAACTACGCGAAACGCCAGCTGACGTGGTTCCGCTGGCAGGTGGAATCCGTTCCTGTAGATCTTGATAGGGGCGAAAAGCCTGCATCCGTTGTCATGAAAGCGTTGAATGGAGCGTGACGTGTTCTATAGATTGTTCCTTGCAGTTCTTGCGGCGATCCTTCCGTCTTTTGCCTACGATTGGGATTCTCCAAGTGATGTGGTGTTTTCGCCAAAATCTTTGGAACAGCGAACCTCCATACTGCAGACGCAAGAAAAATGTATCCGAAGTGGCGAATGCCTCGGAGATTCCGCTTCGAAAACCTTGCGGGACGCGTTTACTGGCCTCGAATCTACCATCGTTGCCGAAGATTCCCATGCAACGCTCTTTTCCTACGACGAACTCTTCTTGCTGTATGTGTATAGTGCGCAGGTTTCCCTTGACAAGTCCGCGTCGTGGAAGGAACTTGTACGCCTGTTGGAACATTCCAGGTCCATAAAGGATAGCCTTGCGCATCGAAACTATCCGTTTGCAAAAGATTCGACGCTAGTCGATTTTCTAATCGATTCTATCGATTACCATCAAGCTGAATTTGAGTTCTCCCTTCTCGATGTCCCTCGCGAACTGAAAGAATCTTTCCGCATCGTGCTGGAGGCAATTTTGGTATCCAATTCTCTGGCGAAGGCATGTGAAATAGGGCAGAATTCTCACGGGACATCCATGTATGGGGCTTCTGTCGAGTTTATGGAAACGGCACGGGACAGGTTCCTTAGACGCTACCCGCAAAGTGAATACGGGGCCCTTGTCCGAGAATACGTTCCCGAAGGATTTGCCGCGCGTGAAAAAAGAAATGTTGCATCCGAACAAAAATGGTTGGCTTTTTCGATGGGACTTGGTGTCGGTTCGGTGTTCATGGGCGGGAACCTGGGTGAAACAGTGAGTGTCCCTTTCGAAATTCCGTTCTATGGCGAATTTCAGGTGGGGCGCGCGCTGGTGGGCTTTGGATTTGGCATGGGGCTAGGACAGAAAAAAACGTTGTGGAAGGGAACATTCGATGAAATGGAGGGACATGGTTTTGGAATTGTCATGGGAGGCCTGAATTCGTACATCGGCGGGGTGCTGCTTGCGCATAATAGCCTTTCGCTTGATTTGCTTGCGGGAATTGTCGTGTCGGACTACACGCCGACATCGGATAGCGACTATCTCATCCAGGGAATAGGATTGCAAGTTGGAGGCCAACTCGACTTCAAGATTCCTCTGACGGATTTTGTCGAAATGGTTGTCCGCGCCCGCTACTTTTTCAGTTGGGAAAATGCCGAACTCTATATTCCCGATGCGGTTCGCGAAAGAAGGCCGGAAGTCGACAACTTCCCGTCCTATGGGCCGGAAACAGGCTATGGTCATCGGGTGGAAATCTTGCTAGGCTTTAGGGCGGGATTCCCGAAATCCATGATGAAGGAGTCTGTGAAATGACAAGTTTGTTTGTGAAAGTAAATCGGACCCTTTGGAAATTTGCAATTCTCTTTTTCCTCGCGGGTTGCGTGGACGCTCCGCCTCCGTTGTCGGATCCGCTCGCGATAAAAAATCCGAGGTGCGAATCTTGTGCCTATAGTGAACGTGAATTGCAGGGTGGGTGGGCTTCCGTTCGCGGCGTGAAAATTTTCTACTCGGAACCTTTCTTGGACAATTACGAAATGTTCGAGGCTGCATGGCCCAAATATAGGGGAGATTTCGGAGAGTGGTTCGGACATTACTTCAGGAAAAATTTTGAGGCGTCCATCGCGCAAGTCTCGTCAGCGAACGCAGGCGGAAAGGAAATCAGCATCGAGATGAAGGACGATTCCTTCTGGAAATCTTCTGCACGAACCTTGTCGCGAAAGCGTCCGTCCCTCGCGGATAGTGTTGTCCTGGATGGTATGCTCCTTCCGCGCGAAAGGGAAAATACGGATGACGGAAGCGTCGAAATCTACATTACGCCGATAAATGTTTTTACGCACAAAATAAAGGAATCGCTTGCGGTTACCTATAAGTGTGGCGTGACGGTGCTGGATTCGAAAGACGGGTCTGTTATTTTGTATGCAATCCTTGAAAGCAGGGGCTCCTTGCGCGGGGCTCTTTCGCAAAAAGACGCCGGGAGGACAACTGCTCTCGGTCGTCTCGTAGAGAAAATGACGTCCCTTATGCGGTAACGGACGGGTTTGCCGGTCCTTTTTTGGCTTTTTCCAGAAGATAATCCGCCTATGCTTTAACATGCTTGTGAATAGAATGTTTACAAAGTGTGCCGCAGGTGGGTTTGGGCTGTTTTTATCCCGTTTTTTCAAAAAAAGTGAAA